>JALUED010000130.1 GCA_027053145.1 Thermaceae bacterium
GCCTTGCCCCGGCCCCCGACGTGAACCTGGGCCTTGATCACCACCGTCTTGCCGATCTCCCGGGCGATCTCGCGGGCCTCCTCGGGGGTGTAGGCCACCTTGCCCGGGGGGACCGGGATCCCGTAGCTCGCAAGGATCTCCTTGGCTTGATACTCGTGGAGCTTCAACGCCCACCTCCTTTTGCCGGGGCGGATTATAACGCCGGAATCGGGGTCCTATGCCCCTAGCGCTTGCGGGCAAAGACCATCTTGCCGAGCTGGGTCTGGATCACCTGGGTAACCACCGCCTCGACCCACTCACCCTTCGCATCGGCGGCGCGTTCGACCACGACCATGGTGCCGTCCTCGAGGTACCCCACCCCTTGCCCCGGCTCCTTGCCCGGCTTTTGAATCCTGACCCGGATCGCCTGCCCCGGCTGGTAGGGGGCTTTCAGGGCGTGGGCCAGCGCGTGGATCGAAAGCCCCCGCACCCCGTACACCTTGGCGAGCGCAAGGAGCGCCGAGTCGTTGGAGACGATCGCCATCCCACGAGCGCGGGCGAGCTTCAAGAGCGCGTCGTCCACCTCGCCCGCAAAACCGGTCTCAAGGACCCGCGCCCCAAGCTCGCCAAGCCGGGCCAGGGCCTCAAGCCCCCGACGGCCCTTGGCCCGGGAAAGCGGGTCGTTGCTATCGGCAAGCCCCTGTAGCTCCTTAAGCACGAAGTCGGGAACGAAGACCGGCCCCTCCAAAAACCCAAGCTCCAAGACGTCGGCCACCCTACCATCAATCAACACCGAGGTATCGAGCAGCTTGCCCCCCTTGGGCTCAGCTTCGGCCGCAGCCCGGCGGAAAAGATGCCGGTTCGCAAGCGCCACCGCGGAAAAAACCGCGATCAAAACCACCGCCAAAAGAAGCGAGTGGTACCAACGAAACCCGGGAACCTGGGAAAGCAGGGTGGTGAGCAAAACAGCGGCGATCAAGGCAAAAAGGCTTCCGGTGCTGACGGCAAGCAAGCCCTCGGGCGGAACCCGGCGCCAGGCCCGCTGCAACCGCTCTGCAAGACGCGCGAATCGAGGGCCCACCAAGACCGCGGTCAACAGGCCCACCAGCGTGAGGTACAGGGTGTTGAGCGAGGAGGCCTGGTAGGTCTCGCTGAGCCAAAGCCCAAGGCGAAACCCCAGGTACCCAAACACCACCAGGGTGGCCGCCTGGACCGCGGTCCGCATGGCTAAAGCCTACTCCATTCGACGGCTTCCTCGACGCTTCGCACCCGCCCTGGCGCCAGCACCCGGGAAAACCCCGCCCGCTCGGCTTCGGCCAAGCGGCGTCCAAGGGCCGGCACGCTCCGAACCTCGCCCGCAAGCCCCACCTCGCCCACCACGGCGAGATCCTCAGGAATCGGACGCTGTACGACCGCCGAGTAAACCGCAAGCACCACCGCGAGGTCGAGCCCCGGATCGGCGACCCGCATTCCCCCGGCGAGATTGACATAAACGTCGAGCTGGCCGAGCCGGAGTCCAAGCCTCCGCTCCACCACCGCGAGCGCCACGTCCACCCGCCGGGGGTCAAGCCCCTGCACCACCCGCTTGGGCGCGGCGTAGGGCGAGCGCGCGGCGAGGGCTTGGACCTCGAGCAACACCGGCCGCTCGCCGGCGAGCGCGATCCCCACCACGCTCCCCGGCACCCCCACCGGCCGCTCGGCGAGGAAAGCTTCGGAGGGGTTCAAAACCTCGAAAAGGCCCCGGTCCTCCATGCGGAAGACCCCGACCTCGCCCACCGGCCCGAAGCGGTTCTTCTGGCTTCTTAGCACCCGAAAAAGTCCGGCGGTCTCCAGGTAGAGCGTCGCGTCCACCACGTGCTCGATCGTCTTAGGGCCGGCTACCGTGCCCTCCTTGGTTACGTGGCCGACGAGCACCACCACGCTTCCCGTCGCTTTGGCCAACCGCGTAAGGGCCTGGGTCGCGTTCCGCACCGCCACCAGGGAGCCGGGCACCCCCTCCGCCGCTATCGTCTGAATCGAGTCCACGAAGATCGCCCGCGGCCGCTCGGCCTCGAGCAGGGCGACGAGGGGCTCAAGCTCCGTCTCGCGCACAAGCAAAAGCTCCTCGCGCACCCCGAGCCGCCGGGCCCGCTGCTTGATCTGCCCCGGCGACTCCTCGCCGGCGACGTAGAGCACCCGTTCGCCCCGCGCGAGCAGCCGGTCGGCGATCTCCAAAAGGAGCGTGCTCTTCCCCACGCCAGGCTCGCCGCCGAGGAGCACCGCCTCGCCGGCCACGAAACCGCCGCCGAGCACGCGGTCGGCCTCGGCGAAACCGGTGGAGATGCGCTCCTCCGCCGCCTCGGATACCGCGCTCAAAGGGAGGATCTCGGGAACCGCCCCAGGCGCGGCCTTCCCCTCTGGCTCAGGCTTTTCCTCGAGGAAGCTCCCCCAAGCCCCGCAGGTAGGGCACCGCCCAAGCGGCTTGGCCGTGCGGTAGCCGCACTCGACGCAGACGAAGCGGGCCGTGCGCGCCACTAGGCGAGGCTAAGCTCCTCCTCAAAGCGAAGCTCTCCGTCTTCGACCCGCACGTAGAAGCGGGCCGAGGGGTTCTTGAGCACCGCGAGCGAAAGGGGATCCTCCACTCGGTCGCGAATCACGCTCCTGAGCTGCCGGGCGGAGCCGGTCTTCTCGGCGTGGGCCACCACCCACGCGGCAACCTCGGGAGCAAACCGGACGAAGACCTCCCTTGCGGCCATCTCCTCCTCAATCTCCTTAAGCATCATGCCGGCGATCCGGACGAGCTCCGCCTCGGTGAGCGGTCGGAAGCGGATCACCTCGTCGAGGCGGTCGAGGAACTCCGGGGTGAAGAGGGCCTTTAAGGGCGAGTCGGCGTCCACCTCGGTATCGGTGAAACCGATCCCCGGCCCGGTGTTGAAGCCGGTGTTCGAGGTCATGATCAGGATCACCCGACGAAAGTCCACGGTGCGCCCAAGGCCATCGGTAAGCCGCCCTTCGTCCAGCACCTGGAGGAAGGTGTTGTAGATGTCCGGGTGGGCCTTCTCGATCTCGTCGAGGAGCACCACGCTAAAGGGCTGGCGCCGGACCGCCTCGGTGAGCCGCCCCCCTTGTTCGTAGCCGACGTAGCCCGGGGGCGCGCCGATTAGCTTGGAGATCGAATGGGGCTCAGCGAACTCGCTCATGTCAAAGCGCACGAGCGCCCGCTCCGAGCCAAAGAGCACCTCAGCGAGCGCCTTCGCAAGCTGGGTCTTCCCCACCCCCGAGGGCCCTACAAAGAGGAAGGAGGCGGCCACCCGGGTGCGCCCGCCAAGGCCAACCCGCGCGCGGCGAAGCGCGCTCGCGAGCGCCCGCACCGCTTCCTCCTGGCCGACCACGCGCTTTTTAAGCTCTTCCTCAAGGTGCAAAAGCTTCTCGTCGTCGCGGTCGTCCACGTACACGCCCCCCCAGGAGTCCACCACGCTCTCGATGTCCTCGCGGGTGACCATGGGGGTGCCGTCCTCATCCTCGGCGACCGGGAGGCCCAGCGAGGCGTTAAGGCGCACCCGGCTTGCGGCCTCGTCAATGAGGTCAATCGCTTTATCCGGGAAGTTGCGCCCGGGAAGGCTCCGGATCCCCACCTTGACCGAAAGGTCAAGGATCTCGTCGGGAATCACCACCCCGTGGTGGGCCTCGTAGCGGGGGCGGAGCCCTTTTAGGATCTCAAGGGTCTCCTCGGGGCTCGGCTCGAGCACGATCACCGGCTGGAAGCGGCGCTCCAACGCGGCGTCCTTCTCGATGTAGCGGTGGTATTCCCCGGTGGTGGTGGCCCCGATCACCTGGATCTCGCCGCGGGAAAGCGGGGGCTTCAAAATGTTCGCCGCATCGAGCGTCCCTTCTGCCCCACCGGCGCCGATCAGGGTATGGAGCTCGTCGATGAAGGCAATGACCTTCGCGGTTTTGAGCTCCTCGATAATCTGACGAAGCCGCTCTTCAAATTCGCCGCGGTACTTGGTCCCGGCTACCACCCCCGCAAGGTCAATCTGCACCACCCGGGCGCCCCGGAGCACCGGGGGCACCCGGCCCTCGACGATCGCCTGGGCAAGCCCCTCGACGATCGCCGTCTTGCCCACACCGGGATCGCCCACCAAAACGGGGTTATTCTTCGTCCTCCGGGCAAGGATCTGGATCACCCGGTTGATCTCCTCGGTGCGGCCGATCACCGGGTCCAGCTTGCCCTCGCGGGCCTCCTTGGTCAGGTCGCGGCCGTACTCGTCCAAAAAAGGGGTTTGCTGGGGTTTTTCCTTGGGCTCCGCAGCCGCCTCGGCATTCGAAAGGATGCGCCACCGAATGGCGTCCACGTCCTTGGCGAAGTGGGTGAGGATGCGGTAAGCGATCCCGTCGCCCTCGCGGATGATCCCGAGCAGGATGTGCTCGGTGCCGATCACCGAACTCCCCATGTTGCGGGCCTCGGCGGCGGCGAGCTCCATCACCCGCCGGGCCCGGGGGGTGATCGCCGGGGGCTCGCCGACCCGGCTGCCCTCACCCCGACCCACCAGCTCCTCCACCATCCGGCGCATGACCTCGAGGCTCGCGCCGTACTCCGCGAGGATCTTGGCCGCAGTCCCCCCCTCGCGCATCAGGCCGAGGAGCAGGTGCTCGGGGCCGATCATCGAGTGGCCGAGCCGGCTCCCTTCCTCCCTCGCGTAGTGAAAGACCAGCCTTGCGCGGTCGTCGTATCTGTTCAACGCAAATACCCCTTTCGCACCACGAATGCGGGCCGTCCTCGCCTTAAGACCATGATATAGTATCGGCGTTTTTCCCGGGGGCGATGATGCCCCTGATTACCAAAACGAGGGGGAGGCATGCGCTTTCAAAACTTGGTCCTTGCGCTCCACACCTTTTGGGACAAACAGGGTTGCGTCGTTACCGAGCCCTACGACATCGAGGTGGGCGCGGGCACCTTTTACCCCGCCACCTTCTTCGGCGCGCTCGGCAAACGCCCATGGAAGGTGGCCTACGTGGCCCCCTCCCGGCGCCCGCAAGACGGGCGCTACGGGGAAAACCCCTACCGATTCCAGTACTACTGGCAGTACCAGGTGATCCTGAAGCCCTCCCCACCCGACGTCCAGGAGATCTACCTGGAAAGCCTCAAGGCGCTCGGCATCAACCCCAAAGAGCACGACATCCGCTTCGTCGAGGACAACTGGGAGTCGCCCACGCTCGGCGCCTGGGGGCTTGGCTGGGAAGTCTGGCTCGACGGCATGGAGATCACCCAGTTCACCTACTTCCAGCAGGTAGGAGGGGTGGACCTGGATCCCATCAGCGTCGAAATCACCTACGGCCTTGAACGCATCGCCATGTACCTGCAGAAAAAGGACCACGCCTTCGACGTCGAGTACGCCCCCGGGGTGACGATCGGCGACCTTAGGCGCGACTTCGAGGTCGAGCACTGCCGCTACAACTTCGAGGCAGCCGACGTGCAAAAGCTACGGCGCTGGTTCGACGATTTCGAGGAGGAAGCAAAAAGGCTCCTTTCCGAGGCCCTCGTCTACCCCGGCTACGAGTTCGTGATGAAGGCGTCCCACGTCTTCAACCTGCTCGACGCCCGCGGGGCCCTCTCCCACGCCGAGCGCCAGGCCTACGTGCAACGGGTTCGGCGGCTTGCCGAGCAGGCCGCCCGAGCGTACCTCGAGAAGTTCGAGGGGGAACACCGTGAAGCTCTTGCTTGAGATCGGCACCGAGGAACTCCCCGCCTGGTACGTGGCCGAGGGAGAAGCCGCCCTTCGACAAAGCCTGGCCGAGGGGCTCCGCCAAGCCCGCATCGCCTTCGAGACCATCGAAACCTTCGCCACGCCGCGCCGGCTTGCGGCGCGGGTTGCGGGTCTTGCCGAGCGCCAAGCACGGCTAGAGGAAGAACGCCGGGGCCCCCCGGCAGCGGCTGCGTTTAAGGACGGCGCCCCCACTCCGGCGGCGATCGGCTTCGCAAAGAGCGCCGGCGTCCCGGTGGAAGCGCTTTTCGTCCGGGACACCGAGCGAGGCCCCTACGTCTTCGCAAGGGTGGTGGACGAAGGGCGCCCTGCACGCGAGGTGCTGCCTGAGCTGCTCGCCGAGGTCATCGCAGGGCTTCCAGGCGAGCGGAAGATGCGCTGGGGCCAGGGCGAAGGGCCCTTCGTCCGGCCGGTGCGCTGGCTGGTCGCGCTTCTGGAGGACGAGGTGCTTCCCGTCGGGGCCTTTGGCCTGATCGCGGGGAACCGCACCCAGGGCCACCGCCTCCTCGCCCCCGGGCCCCTCGAGGTCCCCAACCCCGAGGCCTACGAGGACGTGCTGACGGGGGCCAAAGTGGTCCCCCGCCGCGAAACCCGGAAAGAACGCATCGTCTTCGAGGCGAGCACGCTCGCCGCCAGCGAGGGGCTTGAGGCCGTGCTCCCCGAAGACCTGCTCGAAGAGGTCACCGACCTCGTGGAGTGGCCGGTGGCGGTGATGGGCGCCTTCGACGAGGCCTACCTTGAGCTCCCCGACGAGGTGCTCGCGACCGTGATGATCCACCACCAGCGCTTCTTCCCGGTGAAAACCCCAGGGGGGCGCCTCGCGCCTCGCTTCGTCGGCATTAGCAACAACGAGCGCGACCTAGGGCTAATCCGCGAGGGCTACGAAGGGGTTCTGAAGGGCCGCCTCGACGACGCCGTCTTCTTCTGGCGTGCAGACCGGAAAAAACCCCTTAAAGTTCACCGCGAAGGGCTCAAGGGCATGATCTTCGCCAAGGGCCTGGGGACGATGTGGGACAAGGCCGAACGCGTGGCCCGCGCCGCCGGTCTGCTCGCACCTGAGACCCCGGCGGACCCGGCGCTCGTCCACGAGGCCGGGGAACTCGTCTTCGCCGACCTCGCCACCCAGATGGTCTACGAGTTCCCCGAGCTCGAGGGCACGATGGCCAAACGCTATGCCCTTGCCGAGGGCTACCCCGAGGCCCTGGCCCAGGCGCTCGAGGACGTCCCCCGCCCCGAGGGCGCGACCGGCCCCCTGCCCAAGACCCACGAGGGGGCGGTGCTCTCGATCGCGGATAAGGCCGACACCCTGCTTGGATTTTTCCACCTGGGCAAGCGCCCGAAGGGCTCAGCCGACCCCTTCGGCCTCCGCCGCGCCGCCTTCGCCCTGGTGCGGGTGCTTGGGGCGCGCGGCTACGCCCTTCCCCTATCCCGCGTCTTCGAGGCCGCCGGCGAGGCCTACCGGGCCTTTGGCCTCGAGCCCACCGAAAAAGCCCGCGCCGAGGCCGAGGCCTTCGCCTGGGAGCGGCTTGAGAACCTCCTTGTGGCCGCCGGCCTACCGGTCCAGAGCGTCCGCGCCGCCCGGGCCGCGAGCCCAGCGGTCTACGGGGTGATGCTCCGCGCCTACCTGCTCCGCCTCCTCATGCACGACCCCCGCTTTACCGACCTCTTCCTGCTCTATAAGCGCGCCGCCAACCTCGCCCGGGAGGCCGGCGCCGACGCCCGGCCCAACCCCGAGCACCTCGAAGCGCCTGAGGAGAAGGCACTTTTTTCGGCCCTGCCCCGGGTGGAGGCGACCGTCGAGCGCCTGCTTGAGCTTGGCGCCGAGCTGCTCCCTCCATGGGACCCGGCCGGCCCCCTTCCGCCCGCACCCTCGGAACGGCTCACCGAGGTCCTCGCCGAGCTCGCCGCCTTCAAGGACGCCCTGGACGCCTTCCTCGACCGGGTGCTGGTCATGGTCGAGGACCCCGCGCTCCGAAGGAACCGCCTCGGCCTCCTCGTTGCCGTGCGCGACGCCCTCCGGAAGCTCGGGGCGCTGGAGGAGATAGGAGGATAAAAAGCTTGTAGCTTGTGGCTTGTGGCCTGTGGAAAAAGAGGATTTTTATCTCCGCCTGCCACAGGTTCTCTCCACAAGCCACTGGCCACGGGCTACTGGCCTTGTTTCTACAAGCCACAGGCCTTTTATGCTAGCCTCGGGCCATGAAGGTCGCCGTCGTGGGCGCCACCGGCGCGGTCGGACGCGAGATCCTAAAGGTCCTTGAGCAAAAGAACTTCCCGCTCAGCGAGCTCCGGCTCTACGCAAGCCCGCGCTCGGCGGGCACCCGGCTTCCCTTCAAGGGCGAGGAGATCCCGGTCGAGGTCCTGCCTGAAGGACCTCTGCCGGTGGACCTCGTGCTCGCAAGCGCCGGGGGAAGCCTCTCAAAGAAGCTGGCCCCGGTCTGGGCCGAGGGCGGGGCCCTGGTCATTGACAACTCCTCGGCCTGGCGCTACGACCCCGAGGTGCCGCTCGTCATCCCCCAGATCAACCCCGAGGCGGCGAGAAGGCACCGGGGCATCATCGCCAACCCCAACTGCACCACCGCCATCCTGGCGATGGCGCTCTGGCCGCTGCACCAGGCCTTCCAGGCCACCCACGTGGTGGTCAGCACCTACCAGGCGGCCTCGGGCGCCGGCGCTGCGGGCATGCAGGAGCTCCTCGAGGGCACCCGCGCCGTGCTCGAGGGCAAGACCCCCGAAGCCAAGGTCTTCCAACACCCCCTCCCCTTCAACGTCATCCCCCACATCGACCGCTTCCTGG
>JALUED010000131.1 GCA_027053145.1 Thermaceae bacterium
CCCCAAGCACCCCCCGCGGCCCCACCAGGGCCAGAAACCCCGCCGCCACTACGATCGTGGGCAGCACGAAGGGCACCCCAAAGAGCGCGACCAGCGCCGGCCGCCCGGGAAAGCGGAAGCGGAGGGCGTAGGCCAGCGGGAGGGCAAGGGCAACCACGAAAAGGCTTGCAAGAAGGCCGTACTCCAGGCTCCAAAGGAGCCGCCCCCAGTAGTAGGGGTCGGAGAGGGTCTCAAAAAAGCCCGGACCGAGCCCCCGGCGGATCACCGCCGCCAGGGGCCAAAGCACCGCGGTCCCAAGGTAGAAGCCGAGGACCAGGGCCGAAAGGCCCAATTCGGGCTTTACTTTTGCACCTCCTCAGGGGTTTTTCCCTTGATGACCACCTCGGTCCAGGCCCGGATCCAACGCTCGCGGTTTTGGGCGATCGTATCGGGGGAAAGCCTCGCTGGTTCGCGGGGGATCTCGGCGAACTTGAAGACTTCGGGAAGCCGCGCGTTCCTCCGGGCGGGGAAAACCCACATGTTCAGGGGGATGTCCTCCTGAACCTCTTTGGAAAGGAGCCAGTCCACAAAGTGCTCGGCCGCCTTCCGGTGCTTCGTGCCCTTCAGGATCCCCACGAACTCGACCTGGAAGAACGAGGCCTTGGGGAAGAGCAGGTTGCCGGTGGGGGGCTCCTTGTACTTGCCCTCGGAGAAGTAGACCTCGGCGGCGGGGCTCGTGGTGTAGCTCACCACGAGGGGTCGGTCGCCGCCGTAGCGGGTGAAGGCGGCGAAGTAGGCTTCGCTCCAGCCCTTCGTCACCTTGACCCCGCCGTCCCTGAGCTTCGCCCAGAACTCGAGGTAACCGTCCTCGCCGAAAGCGCTGACGGTAGCGAGCAAGAAGGCGAGGCCCGGCGAGCTCGTCGCAGGGTTTTCCACCACCAAAAGCCGGGCGAACTTGGGGCTGGCGAGCTCGGCGAAGGTCTTCGGGAGCGGGCGGTCTTTGAAGTAGTCCTTGTCGTAGTTGAGGGCGACGTAGCCAAAGTCCACCGGGATCGCGTGCAGGGTGGGGTCGAGGATCGTCTCCGAGCGGAGGTTTCGCACCTCGGGGGAGACGTAGGGCTCGAAGATCCCGGCCTTGAGCGCACGGGAGAGGAAGGTGTTATCCACCCCAAAGAGCACGTCAGCGATCGGCGCGTCTTTGGTGAGGATCGCCTTGTTCAAGGTTTCCCCGGCGTCCCCGCCTTTGATAAAGCGGAGCTTGATGCCCGTCTCTTGCTCGAACTTTTGGATGAGCGCCTTGGAGAGGGCGAAGCTTGAGTGGGTGAGAACCCTGAGCTCCTCCGCCTGTCCAGGGGAGAGCCCGAGCGCCAAGAGCCCGATTGCAAGGAGTTTCTTTCGCATCAATGCCCCTCCTTCCGTCACCAGGAGGGGAAGGCTCGTCACCTTCCCTACGCCGGCATGACCCGGATCAGGTTCCAAGGGTAGGCGCGGCGCGCCTTCTCAGCCCCTCACAGGGCACCCCCGGTGACGGCCCTAGTATAGCCCTTAGGCGGTCCCTGGGTTTTTGGCCTGCACGCAGCTGGAAAACTTGCTATAAATGGAGGCGGAACCCGCCGTCTTCAGGACCGTGCCGGGTTCCGGAAAGTGTGCTCCGGTCCGATGCGTCCGGTGATGGGAGGTGGTTCATTGAAAGGGTTACACGGTTTTAAACGTTGGGCTGCCCTGATCGGGGCGTTTGTGCTTTTCGTCCTCGCTCAGGGGACCTGGGCCCAATCGGAGGGGTTCGAGGTCACCCTCCCCGCAGGGGGCAGCGTGGATCTGCCCGCGGAAGGGTACTGCATGAACTACGGCTGGCCCTTCCCCGGGCAGTCGCTGAACGCTGTGGGGCTCGCGCCGCGGGAGGTCCGGGCCGTCCTCGCTTACGCCCACGCCCGGGGCTATACCGAGCGCTACCCCTATCAAGTGCAGCGAGCGGTCTGGTACTTCACCAACCACCTGGCCTTTGACGCTCGGAAGCTTCCGATCACGGCCGAGCTTGTGCGCCACGCCAAGGGCGCGGGCGCGGGGGCGGCGCCGACCGGGGTCCTTGAGCTTAGCCAGGGGGTTCGCCAGGGCCTCCTGAAGGCGAAGTTGGAGGGCTTCAAGAGCGTTTCCAAGCCCCCGTACCGGGGCAAGGGGACGCTTCGCATCGTTAACCTGACCAACCGGCCCCTACGGGTCTTTATCCCGTACGGGGTCAAGTTCAAGGATCCCGCGCGGCCGAAGACCCAGCGCATGGCGGTCTTCGCGCTTCGTGTGGAAACCCGTGCCGCCCCGCAGAAGGTGCTCGTGGTGCAGGGTCCTCCCGGCCCGCCGGGCCCGCCCGGGCCTCCCGGCCCGCCTGGGCCTCCCGGTCCGCGGGGGCCGCAGGGCCCGCCTGGTCCTCCGGGTCCGCCGGGACCGCCGGGGCCCGCTGGGCCTAGGGGACCGGCCGGTCCTCCTGGTCCGCGAGGCCCGCAAGGCCCGCCTGGTCCTCCGGGTCCCATGGGTCCGCGGGGTCCGGCTGGGATCAGCTGCTGGGACCTGAACGCGAACGGGAAGGCGGATAAGGCGGAGGACCTGAACAAGGACGGGGTGGTGGACGCCCGCGACTGCATTGGTCCGCGGGGTCCGATGGGACCGCAAGGGCCGAAGGGCCCGCCTGGGCCTCCTGGTCCGCAGGGGCCTGCGGGTCCGCGGGGTCCTGCTGGGCCGCCCGGGCCGCGGGGTCCTGCCGGGCCTCCTGGCCCGCCTGGTCCTCCGGGTCCCCAAGGTCCTCCTGGTCCGCGAGGCCCGCAAGGCCCGCCTGGTCCTCCGGGTCCCATGGGTCCGCGGGGTCCGGCTGGGATCAGCTGCTGGGACCTGAACGCGAACGGGAAGGCGGATAAGGCGGAGGACCTGAACAAGGACGGGGTGGTGGACGCCCGCGACTGCATTGGTCCGCGGGGTCCGATGGGACCGCAAGGGCCGAAGGGCCCGCCTGGGCCTCCTGGTCCGCAGGGGCCTGCGGGTCCGCGGGGTCCTGCTGGGCCGCCCGGGCCCCAGGGGCCTGCCGGACCTCCCGGTCCGCCTGGGCCGCCTGGGCCTCGAGGGCCTGCCGGTCCGCCTGGCCCGCCTGGGCCCCCTGGTCCGCAGGGCCCGCCCGGCATCACCGAGTTCCGCGTGGTCACCAACCAGGCGGAGAGCGGCATGGCCTGCCCCTGCAACGAGCCGGTGAGCGCGAGCGTCACCTGCCCCGAGGGCTTCGTGGTGACGGGCGGAGGCGCTTCGATCAAGACGGCGAGCGGCGCCTACGACCCGACGATCACCCTGCAGGCCAGCTACCCGCTTTCCAACAACGGTTGGTTCGCGCAGGCCGGGCGGATGGTCGGCGGGCCGGGTGAGGACTGGACGCTGACCGTCTGGGCGATCTGCGCCAAGCCGTACTCGGCTTCGCCTGCGGCTAAGAAGTAGCAGAACGTGCGATGGGGCGGGGGCCTCGCGGCCCCTGCCCCTTTGCATGGGTGCGCAGGGAAAAGGCTAGCCGGCGGCGTTTTCGCAAGGGGGGTTTTTGAGCTCGGCCCAAAGCTTTTCGAAAAGGCTCGGGTCAATGGGGTTTTTCCCGGTGATTTTTTCCTCGGCGAATTGTTCGTAGAACTCCGCACGAACGAACTTGGCCCGGTGAACGCCGGGGGCGTTTTCCGGGATGCGGCCCTCCCGCTTAAAGACCAGGCCCTCCACGTAGACGGGCTGGGGGGCTTTGGGGTCCCCATAGATCGAGGGAATTTCGGCGAGGGCGGGCACTTCCTCCAGGCGGAAGGTGCCCCGGTAGCGCAAGGGCACCAGGAAGAGCTTGCCGAAGAGTTCCGGGTGCTTGCCGCTTAGGATCTCCCCCATAAAGCACTCGCGGTCTTCGCGGGACCACCAGAAGCGGCGTTCGCGGTCGAACACGTCGAAAAGCGCGTACCGTGCGGGCACGCGGTAGGGGACCGTTTTGCGGAAGTAGAGGTCCTCAACAAAGAGCACGAGCTTGCCCCAGACCATGAAGTGCTGCGTGCCGTCCATCTTTTCTTCGACGATCAGCGGATGTTCGAACAACGACGCCGCTTCCCCGGGGGTGAGGTAGCGTTTGCTTTGGATCGGTTTGCCGACGGGGAGCCTCAAGGGCTTGGGGTAGACAAGGTCCGAATCCTGCATGTTCGCCTCCGAGCACCTGGTGGAGCCATACTATGCCCGGTGGAAACCGGGCGTGGGTTTTCGCGCACTGGTCGTCACGCGCTGAAGTAGCGCGCCTCGGGGTGATGGACGGCGATGCCGGAGGTGCTGGCCTCGGGCACGAGCTGGAAATCCTCGGTAAGGCCGACGCCGATCTTTTGCCAGTTGAGGAGCGCTTCCAGCGTGGCTTGGGCGGCAAGCTCTGGCCAGGCCGGGTAGCCGGGGGCGTAGCGGGCGCCCTGGTAGTGCTTTTGGAAGAGCTTTTCGACTTCAGGCGCGTCCCTTCCCGCGATCCCCCACTCCTCGCGGAGCGCCTTGTGCCAGTACTCGGCGAGGGCCTCGGTCATCTCCACTACGAAGCCGTGGAGGAAAAGGTAGTCCTGGTAGCGGCCGGCTTCATAAAGGCGCTTGGCTTCAAGGAGCCCTTTTTCCCCCATGGTGACGACGAAGAAGACGGCGACGTCCCGGGCGCCGGCTTTTAGCGCCGCTTCGGGCATCCATGTTTCGACGCCCGGGAGCAGGGGGCCAAAGCGCGGAAGATGGTAGCGGGCGATGGAAAGCCCCTTCGCCGAGACGGGGTAAGGGATTTCGGCCCGGACCTCGCCGGTATCGGGGTCGAAGACGAGGAGGCCTTCCCCCTCGCGGGCGACCGGGAAGTAGCCGTAAGCGGCTCGCGGCTCAAGGAGCTCTTGGGCGCGCTCAAGCAGCCTCTCCAGGATGGGCTCGGCCTCGCGCGCTAGGAGCGCCTCGTACTCTTTCTCCGGCATCCGCCCCCGCTTGAACCCCCACTGCCCGCGGAAGAGGGCGCGCCTATTCAGGTAGCGGGCGATCTCAGTAAGGGGCAGGTCCGCCGGGCCCAGGTAGCGGACGCCGAAGAAGGGCGGTTTCGGGACCTCGGCAGGCGGGGGGATGGGGTTGTCGCGGGGGACGCTCGTCGCCTTGGGCCGGGCCTTTGGGGCCTTCTTCCCCGTGCCGGCGGCGGCCTTTTCGCCGGCAGTGATCCGTTGCATCAGCTCCAGCCCCTCGAAGGCGTCCTGGGCGTAGTGGACGTTTTCGTAGATCGCCTTCAGGTCCTCCTCCACGTAGCGGCGGGTGAGGGCGGCGCCGCCGAGGAGGACGGGGAGGCGGTAGCCGCGCTCAACCATCACCTCAAGGTTTTCCCGCATCACCACGGTGCTCTTGACGAGGAGCCCGCTCATCCCCACCGCGTCGGGCTTATGCTCCTCGACCGCCTTCAGGATGTTCTCGATCGGCTGCTTGATGCCGAGGTTGATGACCTCGAAGCCGTTATTGGAGAGGATGATCTCGACCAGGTTCTTGCCGATGTCGTGGACGTCGCCCTTGACCGTGGCAAGGACGATCTTGCCCCGCTTCGTGCCCTCAACCCGCTCCATGTGGGGCTCGAGGAAGCGCACCGCGGCCTTCATTACCTCGGCGCTCTTTAGGACGAAGGGGAGCTGCATCTTGCCCTCGCCAAAAAGGTCGCCGACCACCTGCATGGCGGGGAGCAGGATCTCGTTGACGATGGTTTCGGCCTTGTACTTCCTTAGGGCCTCGGCGAGGTCTTCTTCGAGCCCCTTCTTCCGGCCCTTGATGATGGCTTCCTTGAGGCGTTCTTCAAGCGGCAGCGCGGCCGCGGCGGCCTTTTCGGCGGTGGGCTTTGCCTTTTCGAAGTACTCGATGAAGGCAAAAAGGGGATCATAGCCCTCCTGGCGGCGGTCGTAGATCAGGTCGAGGGCGAGCCGATAGGCCTCCTCGGGGATCTCGGAGACCGGCAGGATCTTGCCCGGGTGGACGATCGCGGCGGTGAGGCCGGCGCGCGCGGCCTCGTGGAGGAAGACCGAGTTCAAGACCCGCCGGGCCCGGGGCTTTAGGCCAAAGGAGACGTTCGAGACCCCGAGGATGAAGCCGGCCTCGGGGAACTCGTCTTTGAGGACGCGGATGGCCTCGATCGTAAAAAGCGCAAGCCGCCGGGTTTCCTCGTCGCCCTGGGTGATGGGGAAGGTGAGGAGGTCGAAGAGGATCTCGTGGGGCAAAAAGCCGTGCTTTTCGGTAAGGCGCTTATACATCCGGCGGGCGAGGGCGACCTTCTCCTCGACCGTCTTTGCCATGCCCTTTTCGCCGATGGCGAGGGCGACGACGAGGGCCCCGTGCGCCCGGGCGAGGCCGGCGACGCGGTCGAACTTTGCCTCCCCCTCCTCGAAGTTCACCGAGTTCACCGCCGGGCGGCCGGGGACGAGCTTGAGGGCGGCCTCGAGGACCTCGGGGCTGGTGGTATCCACCATGATGGGGACCGGAATCTCGGGGACGATGGCCTTAAGGACCGCTTCCATGTCGGCTTTTTCGTCGCGCCCGGTCCAGGCGGTCGAGACGTCGAGCATGTGGGCGCCCTCTTCCACTTGTTCCTTCGCGAGCTCCTTGATGCCCTCGAAGTCCCCTTTGAAGAGGAGCTCCCGGAACCTCTTCGAGCCGGTGGCGTTGAGCCGCTCGCCGACCAAGAAAAGCCCGGCGTCAAAGCGAAGCGGCACCGCCTGGTAAAGGCCGGCGGCCGCCGGCCTTCGCGTGGGCCGCTCGGGCAGGCGGACCTGGGGGTGGAAGGCGAGCGCGTCGGCGAGGGCCTTGATGTGCTCGGGGCCGGTGCCGCAGCAGCCGCCGACGACGTTCGCCCCGTACTCGGTGACGAACTTCTTCTGCCAGCGGACGAGCTCTTCGGGGGTCAGGGGGTAATGGACGCGGCCCTCTTTTTGCTCGGGGAGGCCGGCGTTCGGGAGCACCGAGACCGGGCGGGAGGCCTCCTTCGTGAAGGTGCGGACGTGGGGGTCCATGAGGTCGGGTCCGGTGGCGCAGTTCATGCCCACCACGGCGACGTCAAGGGCCTCAAGCGCCGCCAGCGCGGCCTCGGGGTCGGTGCCCACCAGCATGGTGCCGGTGGTCTCGAAGGTCACCTGGGCCTGGATCGGCACCTCGCGCCCCACGTCCCGCATCGCCTGGCGCACGGCGAGGACCGCGGCCTTGATCTGGAGCACGTCCTGGGCGGTCTCGAGGAGGATCAAATCCACCCCGCCCCTCAAAAGCCCCCTTGCCGCGGTGCGGTAGCTCTCGTAGAGCGTGTCCCAGTCGATCTGGCCGAGGCTGATCAGCTTGGTGCCGGGGCCGAGGGCGCCGGCGACGAAGCGAGGGCGCGCTTTCGTGCTGTACTTGTCGGCGGCTTCGCGGGCGATCCGGGCGGCCTTCTCGGCGAGCTCCTCGGCGCGGTTTTCGAGGCCGTACTCGGCGAGGACGTGGGGCATCACCCCGAAGGTGTTGGTCTCGATCACGTCGGCGCCTGCCTCGAGGTAGCTCTCGTGGATCTCGCGGATCACGTCGGGGCGGGTCGCGTTCAGGATCTCGGGGCATCCCTCATAGGCCTCGCCGCCGTAGTCTTTGGCGGTGAGGTTTTTCTTTTGCAGCTCGGTTCCCATCGCCCCGTCGAAGACGAGGACGCGGGTTTTCAGGGCCTCGAGGTAAGGGGAGAGGGTCCTTTGGCTTTGCTTCGTGGTCTTCTCGGTCGCCGCCAACTTAGCGCCTCATTCTAGGCCAAGGGCCTCCAGGCGGCCAAGAGCCGGCTAGCATGGGGGCGTGGACTTTTTGGAGGCGCTCGCCGCGCGACCCCCCCTTTGGCTCGGCCTGGATCCCCGGCCCGAGCGCTACCCTGACGCGGCGGCGATGCGGGCGCACCTCTTTGGCGTGGTCGAGGCCCTTGCCGGCGTGGTCGGCGGGGTGAAGCCGAACCTCGCCTTCTTTGAGGCCCTGGGCGCGGAAGGGATGGAGCTTTTGTTTGCGCTTGCAACCTATGCCCGTGAAAAGGGTCTGCCCGTGCTCTTTGATGCCAAAAGGGGCGACGTGCCCTCGACCGCGAGGGCCTATGCCGAGGCTTATTTGGCCCGATTTCCGGGCTCCGCGATCACGGTGAGCCCTCTGCTGGGGCAGGACGCGCTCATGCCCTTCCTCAAGGCCGCCCGGGCCCACGGGGGGATGGTCTTCGTGCTCGCCTGGACCTCGAACCCGGGGGCGAGGGACTACCTCGAGCTTGAAACCGAGCGGAGGCCGCTTTGGCGGGCGATCCTCGAGGACCTTGAAGCCCTGAACCCCGAGTACGAGGGGCGCGTCGGCGCGGTGGTGGGGGCGACCCATGAAGGGGCGCTTGAGGCCGCGCGGGCGGTCTTCTCGGGCTGGATCCTAGCCCCCGGGGTGGGGGCGCAGGGGGGGAGGCTCCGCCCGCTTGAGCGGGTGATCTACCCGGTCTCCAGGGCGCTTCTCTACCCCGAGGGCCGGGCGG
>JALUED010000132.1 GCA_027053145.1 Thermaceae bacterium
CCCCACCTCGCCGAGGACGAGGTCAAGGCCATCGCCCGTGCCCACGACCTCCAGGTCCGGGGCACCCACGGCGAGCACACCGAGGCCGTGGGCGGGGTTTACGACGTTTCCAACCAGCGCCGCCTTGGAATCACCGAGATCGAGGCCATAGGCCAGCTCGCCCGGGGCGTGCGGGCTCTGATCGAAGCCGCGCGCCGCTAGACCACCTGGGCCCAGCCGAGCGTCGTCCGGTCCTTAGGCAGGTAGAGGAGCCGCCGGGGCTCGATCTGATAGCGAAGGCGCGCGAGCGCCCGCCGGACCTCGGGCACCCGCCGGAAGGCGAGGAGCCGCGCCCTGAAGGGGTCCTCACCCCAGTAGCCCACCCGGAGCGGCCAGGTGGCCCCTTTGAGGCGGCGGCTCTTTAGGTCCTGGTAGAAGGGTTCAAGCCGGGGAAGGTGCTCCCGAACGAGTTCAAGCTCCATGGTGGCGAGGGCCTCGGCGAGGGAGCGCCCGGCGGCCGAGAGCCAGTTTCGCTCGGCCTCGCCGAGCTCCCAGGGGAGCGGGAGCGCCCCCTCGAAGGCCTCGACCTCCTCGTCGCGAAGCACCTCGCCACTTTGTAGGTCCACGAGCAGGACCCGGCGGGGCCGGACCGCCCCCTCGGGGTAGAGCCGCTCGGGGGGCGCGAACTTTTCAAGAAACGCGTAGCGGGCAAAAAGCTCGTCTTCAAGCGCCCGGGCGAGGGCCTTCAGGTCGGCGTGCTCGGCCAGGAGGGCGGCCCGAATCCGACGCTTGAAGCCCTCGTCCTTTCGGGTCGCGTAGAGGAAGGCGGCGGCGAGCACCGCCTCCTTGAGGTCGCGGCCGGGGAAGTAGGGCCGGCCCTCCTCGTCGCGGGGAAAGCCCCCACGGCTGTGGGCCAGGGGGGTGATCGTCCAAAGTTCCACCCTAGACCTCCTAAAAAGCCCCGGGAGGCTCCCTCCCGGGGCGCTAGACGCGGTAGGTCATGGCAAAGATCTCGGGGAACTTGAAGAGGTAGCGGTCGCGCTCGGCCTCGGCGTGGTAGGCGAGCTCGGCGTAGCCGGCGGCGGCGAGCCCCTCGAGGACCTCTTCGGCCACCTCCCGGTCCACCTGGAGGCGGCTTGCGATGAAGCGGAGCGCCTCTTCCCGGGGGTCCTCGTCGCCCTCGCCGACGAACTCGGCGTATTCTTCGTCGAGCATCCGCATCAGCGCGCGGAGGCTCACCGGCTTCGAGGTGAAGATCCAGCGGGGCCGCTCCCCGGGAAGGTGGTGGGCGTAGCCGGCGGCCTCGAGGGCCTCGGCCACGCGCACCGCGTCGGCGTGGGCGAGACCCACCCGGTTGACCAAGAAGGTAACGAGGGCCTCCCGCTCGCCCACGAGCCCCTGGGGAAAGGCCTGGGCGAGGGCGTGGGCGAGCTCCTCGAACCGGCCCGCCTCGGCGAGCTGCTTGAGCAGATCCGCCTGCATGCCGCCCCCCTCCCCTCTAGCCCACGACCTCGACCAGACCGTGGACCTCCTCACCGGGGTTCATCTTCTCGGCGACCTCAAGCAGCAAAAGCCCCGCCTCGTTCACCGAGTTCCGCCCCACGAAGCCCGCGACCCGGGCAGCCTCCATCGCATTCTCCCAGGCCTCCTTGGAGAGCCCCGAAAGCCGGATCGCGGCCTCGATGTTCTTGGGCAGGATGCGCACCCTTTTCTCCTTGACGTAAAGGGTGCCGACCTGGCGGAGCGCCCGGAGGAGCCGGACCACGAGCGGGGTGACGGGGTTGCCAAACCCCTCGGGCACCCCGGCGAGCGCCCGGTCAAGGAGCTCGCCCGCCTCGGTCTCGACGATGTTGCCGTCGGGGAGGATGTCGATCAGGTGGCGGGCCTCGAGTTTTTCCAGCGCCCAGCGGATCCGCTCGCGGTCGAGCTTGCCCTGAAGCGCCTCGTAGAGCTCTTCCTCGGTCATGCCCCGGGCAGGGATCTTGTGGAAGACGAGGAGCTCGTACCTGGAGAGGTGGGGGCTGCGGCGGATGTGCTCGGCCAAGTGGGCGTAGAAATAGCCCGACTCGGTGGGCTCGCCGGTGCCGAGGAGCCCGGCCTCACGCCCCGCCTGGTACCAGGCAAGCCCCGGGGCGCTGAAGGTCTTCCGGGTCATGGTGATCGCCTTCACCGCCACCGAGGGGACGTCGCGCTCGGCGCGCTCCTGGTCCTCGCGGACCTGCTCGCCGAGCTCGGTGAGGCGGAAGACCTCGCGGCCCTTTTCGTCTACCCCGCTCTCGACGAGCTGGAAGGACTCGAGGCTCATGAGGGCCTCGCGGAGGTCGAAGTTCTCCTCGTACCACTTGGCGAGGTCCTTGGCC
>JALUED010000133.1 GCA_027053145.1 Thermaceae bacterium
AGGGGGACGAGGTCGCGGGTCCGAAGGCCTTCCTCGTAGTCCTCGAGCAGGGCGTCGTAGACCTCGTCCTCGTAGCCCACGGCCTCGGCGTAGGCCCGCTTGAGCTCGATATTCCTCTTGAGGTAGGGGAGGAAACCCTCCCAGTCGTTTTGCTTCTTGAACTCGGCCCAGGCGCTCTCGCCCCTGCTTGCCGCCTCGGCGATTTCGGCGGCGAGCGACTCCGGGACCCGGGTTGCCCGCGCGTAGTCCCGCCGCCAGACGCGCACGTTGGCGGCGACGTCGGGGTCTTCCATCAGGGCGGAGTCCTCCACCGCGGCGAGGAGCTCGCCGATCCGGGGGTCGGTGGCCTTTTGGTGGAGGAGGCGGGCAAGGGTGGCGAGGGCGCGGGCTCGGTGGGCGTGGCCCTTGCTCGGCATGTGGGTGCGCAGGTCCCAGCCCGCGAGGCTGCGGAACGCCCCGAGGTAGGCGAGCTCGCGCCCGCGCGCTATAAGCGCTTGGTAGGCGGATTTAGCGTCCATGCCCCCAGTCTAGCCCGGCGCTGACCGTGGGGTCAGTTGGGGTATGCTCGGACCATGGCGGGTCTTCGGGTTCTGGTCCTGGCCGGTGGGCGCTCCGCCGAGCACGAGGTTTCGCTCAAGTCGGCCGAGGGGGTCTTGGAGGCCGCGCCCTTTCGCGCCGAGCTCGCGGTGGTTGCGAGGGACGGCCGCTGGCTGCTCGGCGAGGCGGCGGAGCGCGCCCTCCGCGAAGGGGTCGCCGAGCGGGGCGAGCACCCCTTTCCCCCGCCGGTCCCCTGGCGGGACTACGACGCGGTCTTCCCCCTCCTCCACGGGCGCTTTGGCGAGGACGGAACGGTCCAGGGCTTCCTTGAGCTCCTTGGGGTGCCCTACGTCGGCGCCGGGGTGGCGGCGAGCGCGGTGGCCATGGACAAGGACTTCACCAAGCGGGTGCTTGCCGCCGAGGGCATTCGGGTGGTGCCCTGGGCGGTGGTCCGCCGGGGTGAGATGCCCCTCGTTCCCTTTGACCCGCCCTACTTCGTGAAGCCTGCGAACACGGGGAGCTCGGTGGGGATCAGCCGGGTCGAGCGCATGCTCGACCTTGACCAGGCGCTTGCGCTCGCCTTCCAGTACGACGAGAAGGCGGTGGTGGAGCAGGCAATCGAGGGGGCGCGGGAGCTCGAGGTCGGCGTCCTCGGCAACCGGCGCCCGGAGGCGAGCGTCGTCGGCGAGATCCGCTACCAGAGCGCCTTCTACGACTACGAGACCAAGTACACCCCGGGCCTTGCCGAGCTCGACGTGCCCGCAAGCCTCGATCCCGGTACCCAGGAGACCGTGCAGGAGCTTGCGGTCAAGGCTTACAAGGCGCTCGGGGTGCGGGGGATGGCCCGGGTGGACTTTTTCCTCAGCGCGGACGGGGAGCTTTTCGCGAACGAGCTCAACACCCTCCCCGGCTTCACCCCGACCAGCATGTTCCCCAGGCTCTGGGAAGCCTCGGGGCTTCGTTACCCCGAGCTCCTTTTGCACCTGGTGGAGCTTGCCTTGGAGCGATGAACGCCGGGCTCCTTTACGCCCTGCTTCCTGCCCTGCTCTCGCCAATCTTCCGGGGCCTGGCCGGCCTCTTGGGGTTTGACTGGCCGGGCATCGCCCCGCCGCTGGCCGCGCTCCTTCGGAGCCTGCCCGCCCTCGCGCTCTTTTGGGGCTGGGACCGCGAGGACCTAAAGAGCCCGGCGGTGCTCCCCTTCTACGGCGCCTACGCCGGGGCCGTGCTCGATGAGCAGGGATTTTGGGGCGCGGGGATGGGGCTTGGGCTTGGGCTTTTGCTCCTCCCTTTTTTGCGCACGCCGAAGAAGCTTCGCTTCTTGGCCTCGCTTTTCTTCGCCGCCCTTGCCACCTTCCTTGCCACCCTGGGCCTTTGGGTGTTCGGGGTGCCCACCGGCTGGGTGCTGCCGCTTGTGCTTTTGCTTTCTAGCTTTCTAGACCCAAACCTAGCCCGACCTCGGCTGGGTTAGCCTAGCGCCACGTCGAGGAACATCATCGCCGCGAGGCCGAGCATGACCCCGAGGGTGGCCACGTCGCCGTTGCCCGAGGACTGGGCCTCGGGGATGATCTCCTCCACCACCACGTAGATCATCGCGCCGGCGGCGAAGGCGAGGGCGTAGGGCAAAAAGCTCTGGACGAGCAGCACGCCGGCGGCTCCGACCACCGCCGCCACCGGCTCCACCGCCCCCGAGAGCTGGCCGAAGAAGAAGGCCCGGCCGGCGTCGAGCCCCTCGCGGCGGAGGGGCTCGACGCCGGCCGGGCCTTCTTCTTCGGCCAGCTCTCGGG
>JALUED010000134.1 GCA_027053145.1 Thermaceae bacterium
GCGCGTAGGGCGATCCTCTTCTCGGCTAGGAAGGTCGCGAGGTCGTGGGCGTGGAGCCCCTTGAAAACGAAGCTTACCACCCCGCCCCGGTCCTCGCCCTCGGGGCCGAAGACGGCGAGGTCGGGGATCTCCTTCAAAGCGGCGAGGGCGCGGGTAACCAGCGCTCTATCGTGGGCCCAGACCTTCTCCATGCCGACGCGCGTCAGGTATTCGGCGGCGGCGGCGAGCCCCACCGCCTCGGCGAAGGGGGGCGTTCCGGCCTCAAACCGGGCCGGCGGCGGGGCGAAGGTGCTTTCCTCGATCTCCACCCGCTCGATCATCCCGCCCCCGGTGAGGAAGGGGGGAAGCGCTTCCCAAAGCGCGCGCCGCCCCCAAAGGGCGCTCGCCCCCGTGGGGCCGAGCATCTTGTGGCCGCTGGTGGCGTAGAAGTCCGCCCCGAGCTCGGCCACGTTCACCGGCAGGTGGGGCGCGCCCTGCGCCCCGTCCACCACCACGACCGCCCCCGCCGCCTTGGCTTTCCTCGCCAGCTCGGCCACCGGGTTCACGGTGCCGAGGACGTTCGACATCTGGGTGAGGGCGACGATCTTCGGCTCCTCGGCAAGGAGGCGCTCAAAGGCCTCAAGGTCGAGCCGCCCCTCGTCGGTGAAGGGCACCGCCCGCACCCGGGCGCCGCGCCTCTTTGCCGCCTGCTGCCAGGGCACGAGGTTTGCGTGGTGCTCCATCTCGGTGACCAGGATGCGGTCGCCGGGCTTCAGGAGGTGTTCGCCTAGGGCGTGGGCGAGGAGGTTGAGCCCCTCGGTGGCGTTCCGGACAAAGACCACCTCGTCAGGGGAGCCCGCCCCGAGGAAGCGGGCGAGCGCGGCCCGGGCGGCCTCGTAGGCCTCCGTGGCGGCCTCGGAGAGGGCGTAGCTGCCGCGGTGCACGTTGGCGTAGCGGGTCTCGTAGAAGCGCCCCATCGCCTCCAGCACCGCCCGGGGCTTTTGCGCCGAGGCGGCGGAGTCGAGGAAGACGAGGTCGGGATGGGCCTCGAAGATGGGGAAGTCCCCCTTAAGCGCTTCAGGGTCCATGCCCAGAGCTTAGCGCCTCGGTAGTCCCCGCGGCGACGTCAAAGCGTCGTAAAATACTGATGCCATGCGCACCCGCACGACCGTGTACCTGGATCCCGCCCTCCACCGCGCCCTCAAGATCAAGGCCGCGGAAACCGGTCGCACGCTCTCGGAGCTCCTGAACGAACTGGTCCGCCGGGGGCTTTCGGAGGACCTCGAGGACCTCACCGCCATCGCCGAGCGCGAAGAGGAAGAAACGCTGGCCTTTGAGGAAGCGCTAAGGGAGCTCTCGGCGCGTGGCCTCATCTGACCCCCCCTACCGGCTCTACCTCAAGCGCTCCGTCCTCAAGGACCTCGAGGCCATCCCCAGGGCCTACCGGGAACGCATCCTCGATCGGATTAAGGGCCTTGCCGAAAACCCCCGACCGAGGGGGGCCGAGAAACTCACCGCCCGCGAGGACTTTCGACTCCGGGTGGGGCCTTACCGCATTCTCTACCGGGTCAGCGACCGGGACGCGACGGTGGTGGTTTTCAAGGTGGCCCACCGCAAGGACGCCTACCGGCGGTAAACTGTCCACGTGGAAACCTGGCTTCCCCCAGGCCAAAAGCGCATCCTCGCCAAGATCCACAAGCTCGGCGAGCCCGTGCTGGCGGTGGACCTGGCGCGGGCGCTCGGGATCAGCCGGCAGGGGGTGCGGGCGCAGCTCCTCGCGCTTGCGCGCAAAGGGCTCGTCACCCTTGACGCCCGGCCCCGCCACGGGACGCTCGTCCGCCTCACCGAGGCCGGACGGCGGGCGGTCGGGGCCGCGCTCCCGGTGCTCGGCGAGATCGCGGCGGGCCCGCCGGTCTTTGCCGAGGGGGCGGTGGAGGCCTACGCCGAGCGGCTTGCTGACCTGCTCCCCGTCGAGCCCGGGGACTTTCTCCTTCGGGTGCGGGGCGACTCGATGGTAGGGATCGGCATCCGGCCGGGCGACTACGTGGTGGTGCGGCCCTTTTCCGGGGAGCCGCCGCCCGGCGCGGTGGTGGTGGTGCTTCTGCCGGGCGAGGAGACCGCCACCCTGAAGCGGTTTTACCGCGAGGGAAAGGAAGTGCTCCTCCGCTCCGAAAACCCCGCCTACCCCGAGCTCCGCTTCCCCGCCGAGGCAGTGCGGGTGCAGGGCGAGGTCATCGCCCACCTCGGCGTGCTGCCTAGAGGGCTTCGGCCAGGCGCCTAAAGAGCGGGTGGGGCTCGGGGGCCCCGCCGCCGTCCGCCCAGGAAAAGCGGAGGTCCCG
>JALUED010000135.1 GCA_027053145.1 Thermaceae bacterium
GGCCGAGGAGCTCCTTGTGGACCCCACCGGCGGCACCAAGACGATGGTCGCAGGGCTTTCGCTTGCGCTCGCGGGGCTTGGGTTCACCTTCGTCTACGTGGGCGGCGCCAAGCGCGACGCGGCGGGCCGGGTGATCCCCGGCCACGAGCGCGTGCGCACCATGCCCGACCCCACCGAGCGCTACCACGTCTTCGAGCAGCGGGCGTTCATGCGCGCGTGGAACGAGTGGCGGATGCCGTCGGCGGCGGCCGCGATCGAGGCCATCCTCAAAACCGGCGAGCGGAACCCTGAGCTTTTGAGCGAACCCGAACGGCGCTACTTCGAAGGGCTCCTCGAGGTCACCCGCGGCATGCACGCCTGGGACCTTTTTCGCCACAAGGAGGCCCACGAGCGGCTGAGCCAGGGCCTGCCCAAGGCCCTCGCCGAGGCCGAGGCCTGGGGGCACGAGGGCAAGCTGAGGGTGCTCGGGGCGCTCAAGGCCCGCCTCCCCGAGCTTGAGGCCATCGCCAAGAACAACCTCTCCGGCCACCCCACCTTCCGCGTGCTCGCGGACCTCCTCGCCAACGCCGAAAGGAGGGCCGAGGTGGGGCGCTACGACGACGCCTTGGCGCGGCTTTACCGGGCGGTGGAGCTCGCGCTTGAAGCCCACTTCTTTGAAACCTACGGCTTCTTCCTGGACAAGCCCAAAAGCTGGCCCAAAGAGGTCCGAAGGCGCGTGGACGGGCGCCGCGTCTACGGTCTTTTTAACGTCCTCGAGCGGGCCGCCCAGCTGAGCTGGGCGCTTCGGGAAAAGGGCACGTTGCCCCTTCGCCTCTACGCCAAAAAGGACGAGCTCCGAAAGCTCACCGACGACCGCAACAAAAGCATCCTCGCCCACGGCGTGGTGCCGGTGGAGAAGGAGGACTACGAGAAGTTCAAGGCCTTCTTGCGGGAGCTCGGGCTTCGGCCCGCCGAGCCCTGGCCAAGGTGGTGGGAGGCATGAAGGAGGGCGGCAAGTACATTCTTGGGGCGCTCGGACCTAAAAAGAAAGACGGTGGCTATCAAAAGACCCGCTACCGGCTTGGCGAGCGGATCAGCGAGCCGACGCCGCTTTTCATGCGGGCGCTGGCCGAGTTCTTTCCGGACTTCCACCCCGTTTTCCTCGTCACGCGGGAGGCGGAGGGAAACTGGCCGTTAGTTGAAGAAGTTTTCGGCTACTCGCCGGAGAAGATCCGGGTGCCCGACGGCAAGACGGAAAGCGAGCTCTGGGAGCTGGTCGGGGAGGTCGTGCACCAGGTGAAGCCCGGCACGAAGCTGATCCTGGACGTCACCCACGGGTTTCGGAGCCTGCCGCTGTTCACGTTGCAGGTCGGCATCCTGCTGAAGGCGATGGGCACGGCGGAGATCGCGGGCGTTTACTACGGCGCTTTTGAGGCGCGGGACGAGGAGGCGACCCCGGTCTTCGACCTCTCGCCGCTCATCGAGCTCAACGCCTGGACCCAGGCGCTCGCCACGCTTGCGAAGCTGGGGCAGGCCGGACCGCTCACCGAGCGGCTCGATGGGGTGACGGTTCCGGTCTTTACCCAAGGCCGTCCCCTGCCCAAGCCCCCCGCGGGGCTTAGGGGGCTCTCCGACGTGCTCAAGAACTTGAGCGACGCGCTCCACACCCTGCGCACGAGGGAGGTCTTCGAGTTTGCCAAAAAGCTCGTGCGGCGCCTTCCCGAAGCGGAGAGCGAGCTGGATTATTTCCTCGAGTTTCGCGCGCTCGTGCCCTACCTCCAGCCCAGCTTCAAGCGGTTTGCCGAGCTCGCGCCCACCCGCGAGGGGGGCTTTGAGGGGCCGGCGGGGGTCGAGGCCCTGGCTCGGATGATCCGCTTTTACCTGGAGACCGAGGCCTACGTGAAGGCGATCACCGTGGCGCGCGAGGCGCTGGTCAGCCTGGTGGCCCTGGAGGCCGGGGAAGACCACACGCAGGAGGCCGCCCGCAGGGCGGCGGAAGAAAAGCTCAACCGGGGGATGAAGGGGGGCGCGGTCTCCGAGGCGCTGCGCCCCGTGGTGGCGCTTTGGGCGCGGCTCCACGACCTGCGCAACGACGTAAACCACGCCGGTTTCCGCGAAAACCCAAGGCGGACTTCCAAACTCGTGGAGGAGGCCAAAAAACTCGGCGGCGAGGCGGCGGAGCTGATCCTCAGCCGGCTTGCGTAAGGGGGCGGTCGGGATGGGGTTGGAAGAGGTTTGGAACGCTTTTGTTGCGCAGTACACCAAGGGCGACGTGGAACAGGCGCAGCGCTACTACCAGGCCGAGGTCTGGCCGCGGCTGG
>JALUED010000136.1 GCA_027053145.1 Thermaceae bacterium
CGCGGTGGACAAGCTCGGCCGCGCCCAGCCGCTTAACGGAGGGATCCACTGGAACCCCTCCGGCTACGAGTGGAACGGCGCCGACCGCATCAAGGTAAAGGTCAGCTAAAACCGAGCCCCGGGGGCATACCCCCGGGGCCTCCTTTGGAGGCTTCCCCTACCCGATACCGGTAAGGAGGTACGCGTTGAAAAAGCTTTTCCTACTCGTCCTCTTCGCCCTTCTCCCGGCGCTAGCCCAGCTCAGCGAGCTGCCCCCCGGCCCCGGCCGGGATCTCGCCTACACCAAGTGCCAGCAGTGCCACGACCTCGGCTACGTGCTCGACTCCGCTGGGCTCGACCGCGAGGCCTGGAAGGACCTCATCCTCTCGATGATGGACGCGGGGCTTGAGCTCACCGACGAGGAGTTCGCCACCCTACTCGACTACTTCTCGACTTACATGGGCGAAAACCCGCCGCCCCCACCCGAACAGGCGGCCGAGCAGATCCAAAAGGACGTCGCCGGGATCGACGTCTACAAAAAAGCGTGCGTTGCCTGCCACGGGAAAAACGGCCAGGGCGTACCCGGGGCCTTCCCGCCGCTTGCGGAAAACCCCTACCTCTTCAAGGACCGTGCCTACCCTGCGCTGGTGGTGCTCTTTGGTCTGGAAGGGCCGATCGAGGTCAAAGGCCAAACCTTTAACGGTCTGATGCCCTCGTTCGCCTACCTCACGGACGAGGAGATCGCCGCCGTGGTGGCCTTCGTCCGCAACAACTTCGGAAACGAAAAACTCAAGCCCGAGGGCTTTAAAGACCTCAATCCAGAGGAAGTCAAGGCGCTCCGGCAGAAAAACCTCCAGGCCAAGGACGTGCACGCCCTGCGCGAAAAGCTGAAGTAGCGCGCCCCAATCCGGCGGGACCCCTTTCCCGGGGTCCCGCCCTTACCATGAGGACATGGCAAGGACCATTGACTTAAACGCCGACGCTGGGGAGTCCTTCGGCCGCTGGCGGCTCGGCCACGACGAGGAGCTCTTTCCCCTGCTCTCTTCCGTCAACCTGGCCACCGGCTTCCACGCCGGCGATCCCCGAGTGATGCTCCGCTCGGTCCGGCTCGCGAAGCGGCACGGGGTGGCGGTTGGGGCCCACCCCGGCTTCCCGGACCTCGTGGGCTTTGGCCGACGGGACCTGGCGGCAAGCCCAGAAGAGGTCTACACCGACGTGCTCTACCAGATCGGGGCGCTCTCCGCTTTTTTAAAGGTTGAGGGTCTTGCCCTCCACCACGTCAAGCCCCACGGCGCCCTTTACCTGCGCATGCTTCGGGACAAAGCCCTCGCCGAAGCGGTGGCCCAGGCGGTCAAGGACTACGACCCCGACCTCCCGCTCGTCCTCCTCGGCGGCACCCCGATGGAAGAAGCGGCCAAGGCGGTGGGCGTCCGCTACGTGCGCGAGGCCTTCCCCGACCGGGCCTATCTCTCCGACGGACGGCTCGCGCCGAGGAGCATGGAGGGGGCCCTGATCCGCGATCCCGAGGAAGCGGCCCGCCGGGCGGTGCAAATGGTGCTCGAGGGCGAGATCGAAGCCCTGGACGGGGGGCGGGTCCGGATCGAGGCCGAGACCCTCTGCGTCCACGGCGACAACCCCGAGGCGGTGGCGATCGCCCGGGCGGTGCGCGAAGCGCTCGCCAGGCACGGGGTCGAGATCCGGGCCTTCTAAATCCCAAGGGGAAACGGCGGCCCTTGGGGGCAGGACCCGCGTGGCCTGCAGGAAAAACCTTCTCGACCGGGCAACCGAAGCAACGCACCTTGTTTCCTTAAAGCGCCCTGATCGGCCCCAAGGAGGCCTCAGGCCCCCAGCACGAACCGGCACGCCGGCGCCCCCTCGGGTATGCGGGCTTCGATCCGTACGGACCGCCCAAGAACCTGCGCGTAGGCCAGAGCCTCGGCCTCGCAAAGCTCAGGGCAACGCTCCGCAAGCCCCAAGCGAGGGCAGCGGCGCTGCTCCAAAACCCCGTCCACAAGACGGGGCGCATAACCGCGCTCGGCAAGCCAAGCCAGAAGATCCTCTTCGTTTCGAACCTCCCCTAACGCTTGGGCCTCCACGTGGGCTAATAGCGCCCGCGCCTCCTCCTCGCCGAGCCGTTCCCGTAGGGCCCTTAGCACCCTTTCGCAAAACCCGTCGAGCGAGGCCCCTTCCACCGCCCGCCAGTAGCGGCGGGGGCGGCCGCGGCCGCCTTGCTTGCGGTCCTCGTAGCGGACGCGGCCTTGGCGAAGAAGCTCCCGCAGATGCCGCTGCACCGC
>JALUED010000137.1 GCA_027053145.1 Thermaceae bacterium
CCGCGTAGCCCCCCAAGAGGCTCGCCACCCGCGTCCCCCCGTCGGCCTGGAGCACGTCGGCGTCCACCACCACGGTCTTGCCGGGAAGCGCCTTGAGGTCGAGGGCGGCGCGAAAGGCCCGGCCCAAAAACCGTTGCACCTCCTGGGTTCGGCCCCCGAGCTTGTAGCGCTCCCGCGGGGTGCGCACCCGGGTGGAGCGGGGCAGGAGGTTGTACTCGACCATCAGCCAGCCGGAACGCCGGCCCACGTGCCGCGGCACCCCCTCGGTCAGGGTGACGGCGACGAGGACCCGCGTCCTCCCGAGCTCAAGGAGCGCCGAGCCCTCGGCGTACTCGGCGTAGCCGGGAGTGATCCTAAGGGGGCGCATCTCCAGGGGGCCGCGGCCGTCCTTGCGGTTCATGAGCAGCCCGTCCTCCCGCGTTCCCACGCTAAAATACCTCCATGGGAGAACAAATCGACGAGGAAACGATCCGCCGATTTTTGGGCGAGTGGTTCAAACAGGCCGAATGCCTGGGACGAAGCGTGCTCGCGGTCAAGGCGGGGGATGTGCATAAAGCGCTGGGGTTGCAAAATCGAATGCCCCAAATCGTGAGCGCGATGCGCACCCTGATGCGGGACGACGACATCCTCGCCAAGACACCACCGAGCGGCCAGGGATCGGACTTCATCATCGTCTACCGACTCCCTCGCTAAACGTTAAACAAGACCAGCATCACGTCGCCGTCCTGCATCACGTAGTCCTTGCCCTCGGTGCGGACCCAGCCCTTCTCCTTGGCCCGGGCCCAGCCCCCGGCCTCGACAAGCTTTTCCCAGGGAATCACCTCGGCGCGGATGAAGCCCCGCTCCATGTCGGAGTGGATCTCGCCCGCGGCCTTTGGCGCCTTGGTGCCCCGGCGCACGGTCCAGGCCCGGACCTCTTTCTCGCCGGCGGTGAAGAAGGTGATGAGGTCAAGCGCCTTGTAGCCGGTTCGGATCAGGCGGAAAAGCCCGGGTTCCTTTAGCCCGTAGGCGGCGAGCAGTTCTTTCGCCTCCTCCTCGGGGAGCTCGGCGAGCTCGGCCTCGAGCTTGGCGCTGACCACCACGAGCTCGGCCCCCTCCTCCCTCGCCCGCGCCCGGAGCGCCTCGACGAAGGGGTTCCCCTCGCCCTCGGGCAGGTCGGTCTCGGCGACGTTGGCGACGTAGATCAGGGGTTTCGCGGTGATCAGCCCGAGCTGGCGGTAGAGCTTTTTGAGCTTCTTTTCCGCCTCCTCGCTTTTTGCTTGGTACCTCCGAAGCGGCCGACCCTCCGAGAGCCAGTCGAGGAGGGGCAAAAGGAGTTCGAGCTCCTCTTTGTCCTCCTTCCTCACCCGGGCGCTTTTTTTAAGGCGCTCCACCCGGCGTTCAAGCACCCCAAGGTCGGCCAGGGCGAGCTCGGTGTTGATCGTCTCCACGTCGCGGATCGGGTCCACCGATCCCTCGACGTGGACCACGTTCTCGTCCTCGAAGGCGCGGACCACGTGGGCGATCGCGGCCACCTCGCGCACGTGGCCGAGGAACTGGTTGCCGAGCCCCTCCCCCTTGTGGGCCCCGCGCACGAGCCCGGCGATGTCCACGAACTCCACGTGGGTGGGAACGATGGGCGGGACGCGGTCGCCCTTTTTAAAGACCTGGGCGAGCTTTTCTAAGCGCTCGTCGGGGAGCGGCACCACCCCGACGTTCTTCTCGATGGTGGCGAAGGGGTAGTTGGCGGCGAGCGCCCCCGCCTTGGTGAGGGCGTTAAAGAGGGTGGACTTGCCCACGTTCGGGAGGCCGACGATTCCAATCCCGAGGTTCGGCATGCCAGCCGCCAACTATACCCGAAGTATCCTCGGAAAGGGAAAGATGCCCGGCGAAGACCCGCGCGTCGAGGCCTACCGCCGCTTCATGAAGGCGCACCCGCCCAAGCGGGCGGCGGGGGTTTCAGTCTTGGACCTGGGGGCGGGGCCGGCCCTCGTCTTCCTCCACGGCATGGCCGGCGACGGCTCCGCCTGGTGGCAACAGCTCGACTACTTTAAAGCCCGCTACCGGGTCCTCGCCCCCACCTATCCCGACGCCCAGGACCTCTTCGACCTCGCCGAACGGGTCCTCGCCGCCCTCAGTGCCCTCGGCGTGGGGCGGTTCGCAGTGGTGGGGAGCTCGCTCGGGGGCTACCTGGCCCAGTACCTGGTGCGGGCCGTCCCCGAGCGCATCGCCGCCGCCGTCTTCGCGAACACCTTTCCCCCAAGCG
>JALUED010000138.1:0-1160 GCA_027053145.1 Thermaceae bacterium
GCGTTCGGGCTTCCTGCCGTGGACGAGGATGTAGAAAAGCCCCCGGCCCAAGGCGAACTGGCCGTCCTCCAAAAGGTAGCGGTAGCCCGGCTTCGCTGCCGCCTCCGGGTCGTGCACGCGCCGCCAGGCCCAGGCCCGGCGGACGAGGGGGGTGAGGTCCTCGACCGCGATCTCCGAGAATCCCGCCTCCTCCATCCAGCCCCGGAAGTCGTCCGGGCTTGCCTCGCACCCGTAGGTCAGGCCGACCTCGGCGAGGGCCCGCTTAACCTCGTCGGGGAAGGCCCCTTGGGCGATCACGTCGGTGAGCACCAGGGTTCCGCCCGGCCTCAGCACCCGGGCCATCTCGGGTTGGCCGATGTCGGTGGGCTCGGGGGAGGGGAAGACGATGAACTCGCTCACCGGCGCGTCGAAGGACGCGTCGGGGAAAGGGATGCGGGTACGCTCGGCAGGGAGGAACGCGACCCGGGGCGCGAGGCGGGCGGTCTTGAGCAGATCGTCCGAGCGCTCCAGCCCCACGATGCGCCCGGTTTTCGTCCGTTTGGCCAGCCAGAAGGCCACGTCCCCTGCGGCGCTGCATAAAGCCAGAACGCGCTTGCCCTCAAGCGGACCGATCATTTCCCCGATTTGCTCCAGCATGGGGGGCAAGGATTTCCTGCTCCTTCGGGTTCCCCCTGTTTACGCCGGTGCGCGCGGCCCGCCCGCGTAAAGTGGGAGCATGCGGGTACGGGTGGTGTCGCGCGAGGTGCATTGGCGCTGGTACGGGCGGCTTGGGCTCGAGGACGGCCGGACCCTGTTGCTTCCCGGGGACGTGGCAAAGTGGGTGCGGGTGGGCGAGGAGCTTTTGCTCACCACCCGCCACCGGGGGCGGGTCCTCGACTGGGACGACTTCCGCCTGGAGCGGCTGGACGGGGCCTTGCTCTGGCCGCCCTTTTCCAAGGAGGTCGAGCACCCGAGGCTCGGCTTTTCCGGCCGGGCGCTTTACCGCTACCACCTCCGCGCCCGGGAAGCGCGGTTTGAGTCCGACTTCGAGGCGGTGGCCGAGCTCGAGCAGTTCCACTACGCCTCCGACCACGAGACCGTGGCCCTCTGGCGCTGCCCCGACGGCGAGGTCCGGGCGGCGAACACCCGCCCGCCCTGCCGCGGGCGCAGGGCCCGGCTGC
>JALUED010000138.1:1170-2234 GCA_027053145.1 Thermaceae bacterium
CTCGTGGTCGGAGGCGTAGTGGAACTGCTCGAGATCCGGGGCTCGACCCCGGCGAGCCGGTTTTTGATCCTCGAGCTTGCCGAGCGCCTCCCCTTCGAACCCCGGATCGTCGGCTACATCCGCCTCGACCCGCCGATTCCCAAAATGCACCGCCGGCTCCCGAGCGGCGAGGTGGTGCGCGACATCCGCGAGCGGGTCTTTCCCGAGGACTGGTTCCACCCCACCTTCGACCTCAAAGAAGCCCTCCAGGACGCCCAGAACGAGGGGGAGCTGAAGGAGGCCGACTGGCGGGAGCTCGCGGGGCGCGTCCTCGACCGGGTGGAGACCGCCGCTTTCCGTATCGCCCGGGTGGTCGTCCACCCCGACTACCGCTCCGACGGCCTTGGCTCCCTTCTGGTGCGGCTCGCCCTCGAGTGGGCGGCCGAGCGCCGCGTGCCCGAGATGCGACGGGAAAAGCACCTCGGCTGCACCATCGCCCAGATGGCCCGGTTCCACCCCTTCTTCGAGAAGGCAGGCTTTCGCTACCTCTGGGACACCGCCTCGGGCCGCCCGGTGCTCGCCTACCCCTTGAGCGAGGAGGCCACGGGTCGCCTCGAGCGCTTCCTGGAGGAAGACCCCGTCGCCCGCGAGCACGGCGGCCGGCTCTACCGCCCCCGCTACGGCCGGGTTGACCCCCTCTCCGGGCCTGTCCGGCTTCGGAACGTCTCGAAGGCCTACCAAAGCACCCTCGACCTCGAGGGGCTTCCCGAGGCGGTCCGGGAGGTGCTCCTTGCCTTCGGCGTCCGCCGGCGGCGGATCGAGCGGGCGGTGCTCCGGGATGTAAACGTGGCCTTCCCTCCGGGCTCGGTGAGCGTGCTCTGGGGGGCAAGCGGGGCGGGAAAGACGACCCTCCTTCGCCTCCTGCTCGGCGAGCCTCCGGACGCGGGCGAGGTGGCGCGGCCCGAGGGGCGCGTCGCCGCCTACCTGCCCGGCGAGGTGGAGCCCGCGCTCGGGGAACGGGCGGTGCTCGAGGCCGCCTACGCGAAACTCGGCGACGTCACCGCCGCGATCGAGGTCCTAAACCG
>JALUED010000139.1 GCA_027053145.1 Thermaceae bacterium
AGCTTCATCGTTCTCCCTCGCGGCAGAGCGAAAGGTAGGGGCAGTCGGAACAGCCCCATCCGGGCCGGGGCCCGATGGACGCCACCGAGGAAGCCCAAAAGGCCCTAAAGAAGGCAAAAGCCGACCTGGCCCGCGCCCTTCAAGCCCTGGCGAACGAAGAAGCCCAGCCCCGGCCCGGATGGGGCTGTTCCGACTGCCCCTACCTTTCGCTCTGCCGCGAGGGAGAACGATGAAGCTCGAGGTCCGCATCGCCTCCGCCGGCACCGGAAAGACCCAAAGCCTCGTCGAGGCTTACCTTGAGGCCCTGAAGCACCACCCCCCCTACCGCATGGCGGCGGTGACCTTCACGCGAGCGGCCGCCGCCGAGCTCGACGCTCGCCTGCGGGAGGCGATCGCGGCCTCGCCCCACCGGGACCTTGCCCACACCGTCTTCGCCACCACGATCCACGGGTTTTTCGCCGAGCTTGTGCGCCTTTTCGCCCCGTACCTCGGGGTGAACCCCGACTTTACCCGCGTCGAAGCCCCGGAGGCCGAGCTCCTCTTCGCCGAGGAGGCGCGGAGCCGGCTTTTTCTGCTCGGGCAGGAGGCGGAGTTCGAGGCCCTATTGAGCCTTTTTAAAAAACGCTCGCTGGCCGCAAGGCTAAAGCCCAAGGGTCCCAGGGCCGAAGCCCTTTTCCAGCTCTTTCGCGAGGTTGAAGCCGCCTACGGGCGGCGCTACCTCGACCGCCTGCTCGGTCCCACCGAGGTCGAGGCCCTTGCTTACCGCCTCATCACCCGCGCAAGGCGGGAAAAAGCCCTCGCCCGACGAATCGTCGCCCGCTTCCGCCGGGTCTTCGTGGACGAGTACCAGGACACAAGCCCCCTCCAGGGGGAGGTCTTCGAGGCCCTCGCCGAACTTGGGGTCGGGGTCCACCTGGTCGGCGACCCCAAGCAGTCCATCTACGCCTTCCGCAACGCCGACGTCGAGGTCTTTCGCCGGGCCCTCAAAAAAGGCCTCCGGCTCCCCCCGCTTCAAAAGACCCACCGCCATCCGCCGAAAATGGCCGCGTTTTTGAACCGGCTCACCGAAAACCTCGCCGAACGGCGGCTCGGCTTTGGCCTGGAAGAGGCCCCGCCGGTGGTTTCGGCCCGAAAGGGTCAAGGGAAGGTGGGGTTTTTGCGGCTTACGGGGGAACCCCTGGAGCGGCTGAGGCCCAAGGAGGCCGCCTGGCTCGCCCAGCATCTGGCCCAGCTCCACAAGGAGGGCATCCCCTACCGCAAGATGGCGGTGCTGGTGCGAAGCTACGGCTCGGTGCGGTTTCTCGAGGCCGCTCTCCGCAAACGCGGGATCCCCTACGTGGTGCTGGGGGGGCGGGGGCTTTTCCGCAGGCCCGAGGTCCAAGACCTCTACCAGGCCCTTTTGGCCGTGCTTCGGCCCGACGACCGGCTCGCCCTGGCAAGCTTTCTCCATAGCCCCTTCGTGGGCCTCCCCCTAAAAGAGGCCCTCCGCATCGCCACGGCTGCGGACCCCCAGGGCGCGCTTCCCCCCGAGGTCCGGGGGTACCTCGAGGCCTTAAAAGAGCGGGCCAGACGGATGCCGCCGCTTGCCTTTCTGGAAGCGCTCGTGCGCGAACCGGGCCCCAGCGGAGCCAGCTTCCTTTCGCGCCTCGACCCCGCCGCACGGGCCAACGTAGACGCGGTGCTCTTTAAGCTCGCCAAAACCCCAAGCGCCCGCTACCCTCTCCTGCTCGCCGCCTTCGAACGGCTCGCCCAGACCGAGGACGAGGGCGCCCTTGCCGAAAGCGGTGGGGACGCGGTGCGCATCCTCACCATCCACAAGGCCAAGGGGCTGGAGTGGCCGGTGGTCTGGGTCTACGACCTGAACCGCCGGGGGCCGCCCGAAAACGACCCCGTCTACGTCGAGCCGGGAGGCGGGCGCTTTGCCCGCCGCGGCGATCCCGCGTACGAGGCTTTCCGCAAAGCTTGGAAGGCCCGGGAGGACGACGAAGCCTACCGCCTGCTCTACGTCGCCCTCACCCGGGCCACGGAACGGCTTTACTTCAGCTACAGCCGCGGCCCCCGGGCGCCGGGCCGCGGCAACCCGGCCCATGCCCTCGAGGCCACCGAGGCCCACGCCTGGCCCGAGCTTACCTTCGCCGAGCGAAGGGGGCCACCGCGCGAAGGAAGGGCACCTTCGCCCCGGAAGGAGGCCCCAT
>JALUED010000140.1 GCA_027053145.1 Thermaceae bacterium
CGTCCAGCCGCAGGGTGCCGTGGTCAAGGGCCACCGTCGTGGTGGGTTTTCCGATCTCCTCGGTGGTGGGGGCATCGGTATCCACCACCTCGGTTTCCGAAAGGGTGCGGATCAGGGTGCTTTTGCCTGCGCCTACCGGGCCGGTGATGATGATTTTCAAAGGCTCCATGAGATCTTGCCGAACCTCCGACGCAGGAGCCCGAGCAGCCGGCCGGCCAAGCCGCGGCGTTCCTCGGACACCTTCGTGCGCCGCTCTAGGGGTTGCACCGCCCCCAGCGCGCGGAGCTTATAAAGCAGGTAGCGCACCCGCTCCAGGGGCAGCTCCAAGGCCCGCGCCAGTTGCCGAGCGCTCGCGCCCATGGAGAGGTGGGGCCAGGCGCGGTCCAAAAACTCGGCGAGGGCGGGGTTGGCGTAGGCGGTGGCGACGTTGCCCAAGGTGAAGACCGTATCGGGCAAGGGAAGCTCCCCGCTTGCGCTTTCGATCTCGTCCCGGAGCGTGGCAAGCTTTAAGACCAGCTCGTCCACCGAAAGGTTGAAGCATCCGCGGCGGTGTTTGGGGGTTTCCCCGGGGAAGAATTCAAAGCTTCCCGCGCGGCCTTGGGCAATCTGGAAGAGTTTTTCCTCGAGTTGGCTTGGAGAGAGTGCGCGGCGCCCGGCTTCGGCGCAGATCACGCGCCTTTTAGCCAGGTAAACCTCGAGGCTCCCCTCCTTGTGGACCAGCACCAGGCGCCCGGTTTGGTGCGCCAATAGCGGCAAGAGCTCTAAGAGGCCAATATCGCGCAGGTTCCCAAATATAGCCATGTGCCCTCCTTCATTTTATTAACAATGGGTCGGTCGCGCCACTGGCTCGGCCCACCCGCTTGGCGCCCGTTTTGCGCGGTGGGCGTCCCCGCCTCCCGAGTTTGGGAGTATACCGATTTACATCCTTGGGGGGACCCCCCAAATGGGGGGGTGGGAAGCGCGTGGTAGGCTCCAGAGGGTATGCGGCGTTTCTTTGGTACCGATGGAGTCCGCGGGCGGGTAGGAAAGGCGCCTATGACGCCGGGCTTTGTCCTTGCCCTAGGGCGGGCCGCCGCAGAGGAGCTTGGGGGCCCGGTCGTCCTTGGGCGGGATACCCGGGCCTCGGGGCCGATGCTCGAGGCCGCCCTGGTCGCCGGGTTGCTAGAAGCGGGGGCCGAGGTGCTCGCCCTCGGCGTGTTTCCTACCCCTGGGGTGGCCTACCTCACCGGAGCCTATCGAGCCCGGGCGGGGGCGGTGATCTCGGCGAGCCACAACCCCTACCACGACAACGGGGTCAAGTTCTTCGGCGAAGGGGGGAAGAAGCTCCCCGACGAGGCTGAGGCCAGGATCGAGGCCGCCCTAGAGCGCCCCGCGGCCTACCGCGAGGGCGGCCGGCTCCGCGCCGCGCCCGAGGGAGAGGCAAGGTACCTCGAGCACCTGCTTGGTCACGCCCCCGACCTCACCGGGATGCGCCTGGTGGTGGACGCCGCCCACGGCGCCACGTACCGGATCGCCCCCGAGCTCTTTTCCCGCGCCGGGGCCGAGGTCTTCGCCATCGGTACAAGCCCGGACGGGCGAAACATCAACCGGGGCCTCGGCGCCACCCGGCCGGAGACCATGGCCCGGCTCGTCGCCGAGCTTGGCTACGACCTCGGGGTTGCGTTCGACGGCGACGGCGATCGAGCGATCTTCGCCGACCGAAAGGGCCGAATCGCCACCGGTGACCACGTGCTCTACCTCCACGCCCGGGTGGGCGGGCATGGCAAGGTGGTGGGCACGGTGATGAGCAACCTGGGCCTTGAGCATGCCCTGCGTCGGGAAGGGGTGGCGTTCTACCGCGCCCCCGTAGGCGATCGCTACGTGGCCGAGTGGATGGAGCGGGAGGGGGCCCCCCTCGGGGGGGAGCCGAGCGGCCACGTGATCTTTGCCGAACGTTTCCACACCGGCGACGGTCTGCTTACCGCGCTCTTGACCCTGGCCGCGCTGAAAGAAAGCGGTACTGACCTCGCCGACTGGGTGGACGCGCTCACGCTCTACCCCCAGGTCATCGAGAACGTGTCCGTTTCGGACAAGGCCCGCGTCATGGCCCACCCCGAGCTCCCCCGGCTCATCGAAGCGGCTGAGGCGCGGCTCGGCGAAGGGCGGATCCTGGTTCGCCCCTCGGGTACCGAACCGGTGGTGCGGGTCATGGCCGAAGGGCCTGAGGAGGCCCTCGTCCGCGAGGCGGCCCGCGAGCTCGCCCATGCCCTTGCCGCGCTAGAATAGCGGCGAGGGGACGGTCATGAGCCGCGCACGGCTCCGTCTCGAAGCTCGGATGGCGAGGGCGCTATCCGCGATCATTCACGAGATGCAGGACCCAAGGCTCCCGCTCGTCGTTACCGTGGAGCGGGTTCGGCTCGCCGCCGATCTTTCCCGGGCGCGGGTTTTGATCAGCGCGATTGAGCGGGCGGAGGAGACCGCCCAGCTTTTGAACCGCGCCCACGGCTACCTGCAGGAGGAGCTCGCCCACGAGGTCCCCATGCGGCGCGTTCCCCGGCTTTCCTTCCACACCGATCCCCGCGAGGTGCTATGACCGCCTCCTACCCCGTCCTCGTCCGCTACGCCGAGACCGACCAGATGGGCGTCGTCCACCACGCCGCCTACGTCGTTTGGTTGGAGGAGGCGCGGACCCGGCTTCTCGCGGACGCTGGGCTCCCCTACCACGAGCTTGAGCAAAAGGGGCTTTACTTCCCCGTGGTCGAGCTTTTTCTGCGCTACCGCCGCCCCCTGCGCTACGGGGAGACCGCCCAGGTCGAGGTTCGCGTCGCCGAGGTCAAAAGCCGCCGGGTGGCCTTTGCGTATCGGGTTTTGCGGCCGGACGGGGAGCCGGCCGCCCTCGGCCGGACGGTGCACGTGCCCGAGGACGGGCGGGGCCGGGCGGTCCGGCTTCCCTCCTCGGTTTTCGAAAAGCTTCGCGCGCTAGCCGAAGCTTGAGCATGCTATACTAAAGGCCCAGGGGGATCCCCTCTGGAGGTTGCATGGACGAGGTCTTTACGCTCTTTGAACGCCACATCAACCCCGGACTCGCAGGGCTTCTTCGCTTCACCGGCCTCGACCGCGTCGAGGACCGGGCCGAAGGCGTCTACGTTTGGGATAAGTCGGGCAAGCGCTACCTCGACTTTCTTGGGCTTTACGGCACCTTAAACCTCGGCCACCGCCACCCCAGGGTGGTCGAGGCGGTGAAGCGGCAGCTCGACCGCATGCCGATGAGCGTGCGGGTCCTCGTGCCCGAGCCCACCGCCCGGCTGGCCCAGCGCCTTGCCGAGGTCACCCCGGGGGAGCTTTCCATGGTGTTTTTCGGCAATTCGGGGGCCGAGGCGGTGGAGGCCGCGATTAAGCTTGCCCGCATCCATACCGGTAAGCCCGGCATCCTTACTATGGAGGGCGGTTTCCACGGGAAGACGATGGGGGCGCTCTCGCTCACTCCTCGTCCGGCCTACCAGGACCCGGTCCGCCCCCTCCTTCCCGGGGTCAAGGTGGTCCCCTACGGCGACGCCGAGGCGGTGGCGGCGGCGATCGACGACGCCACCGCGGCGGTCATCGTGGAGCCGATCCAGGGGGAAGGGGGGATCCGGGTCCCGCCCGAAGGGTACCTCCGCGAGCTCCGGCGGATCACCGCCGAACGGGGCGTGCTCCTGATCGTGGACGAGGTCCAGACCGGGCTCGGCCGCACCGGGCGCTTTTGGGGCGTGGACTGGGAGGGGGTGGCCCCCGACCTCCTCACCAGCGCGAAGGCCCTGGGCGGCGGGGTCATGCCCATCGGGGCTGCCGTCGGACGCCCCGAGCTCTTTGCGGCCTTCCGGGAAAACCCCCTGATCCACTCCTCCACCTTTGGGGGGAACCCGCTCGCGGCGGCGGCGGCGCTGGCCTCGATCGAGGTGACGCTGGAAGAAGACCTCCCGGCGCGGGCCGAGGCGATGGGCGCGCGGCTCATGAAGGGGCTTGAGGCGCTTGCTTCCGAGTACCCTCACCTCATCGAGGAGGTGCGCGGTCGGGGCTTGATGATCGGGGTCGAGTTTGCCGACGCCGATATCGGCGCGCTCTTTATCAGCGAGCTCGCGGAGCGCGGGGTGCTCACCGCCTTCGGGCTCAACAACCCCAAGGTGGTGCGGCTTGAGCCCCCCTTGATCGTCACCGAGACCCAGGTGGAGGAGGCCTTGGAAAAGTTCGCCGAGGCCCTTCGAGCCACCGACCGGGCACTCGAGGGCATCCTATGAGATGAAGCAAGCGGTCTACCAATACCTGAAGCGAAAAAACCGCCCCACCCACCCCAAGGAGCTTGCCCGGATGCTGGGGCTTAAGCGTTCGGTGGTTCGGGGGCTTTTGCGCGAGCTCGTCGCCGAGGGCAAGGTCGAGCGGGTGCGGAGCCGCTACCAGCTGCCCGGGGGCGGGAAGCTCGTCACCGGCCGGCTCGACCTCGCCCGCGACGGCTACGGCTTTGTCGTGCGCGAGGACGGCGGTCCCGACCTCTTCGTTCCCGAGGCGCGGCTTCGTGGGGCCTGGCACGGCGATCGGGTGGAGGCCCGTTTGGTGGGCACCGACCGAAAGGGGCGGGAGGTTGGGGAAGTGGTCCGGGTGCTCGAGCGTGCCCGACGGAACGCGGTGGGCACCTTGCGCTTTGCCCGCGGCTATGCCTGGCTTGCCCCCGAGGACCCCAGGCTTCCGCCCCGGATCAAGCTCAAGCCCGAGGGGCTTGCCCTAGTGCCCGAGGGGAGCCGGGTCGCGGCGCGCCTCGTCTTCCCTGAGGAGAGCGGGGAACGGGAGGTCTACGGCGTCTTCCTCGAGCGCCTGGGGGCGGGTGGGGACGACGTCGAGGCCGAAACCCGGGCGGTGATCCTGAAGCACGACCTCCGGGACGCGTTTCCCGAAGAGGTCCTGGCCGAGGCCTGGCGGGCGGCGCGGGCGCCCCTGGAGCCCGAGCTTGCGCGCAGGGCGGACTTGCGCGATCTGCCCGTCTTCACCGTGGACGGCCCCGACGCCAAGGACTTCGACGACGCCATCCACCTCCGTCGTCTGGAGGACGGGACCCTCGAGGTCGGCATCCACATCGCCGACGTCGCCCATTACGTCAAGGAGGGCTCGGCCCTTGACCGCGAGGCCTTGGCCCGGGGGACCTCGGTCTACCTGCCGGGGCGCGTCCTGCCCATGCTTCCCGAGGTGCTCTCGAACGGAGCTTGCTCCCTGGTGCCGGGGGAGGACCGGCTTGCGGTCTCGGTCCTCGTGCGCCTGGACCGGGCGGGAAGGGTGCTGGGGCACCGCCTGGTGGAGAGCGTGATCCGTTCCCGGGCGCGGCTCACCTATCCCGAGGTCGAGGCCTTCCTGGAGGGGGCTGCCCCCAGCGAGGCGCTTCGGCCTTTAGCCGAGGACGTGCGGGCGCTTTATGCCCTCTCCCGGCAACTTCGCACTCGGCGCGAGGCCGAGGGGGCAATCTTCTTCGATTTCCCCGAGGTCAAGGTCGAGCTCGGCCCCAAGGGCGAGGTGCACCTGATCCCGATTCGGGAAGAGAAGGCTCGGAGCCTCATCGAGGAGCTGATGCTCCTCGCCAACCGATTGGTGGCGGGCGAGCTCGAGGCGCGGGGCCTTCCTGCCCTTTTCCGGGTCCACGAGGATCCCAGCGAGGACCGCTTTCGCGAGCTTTCGGAGGCCCTCGCCCGCCTCGGCTACCGCCTCGAGGCCCCCACCCCGGCGGCCTACCAAAAGGTGCTCAAGGCCGCCGCCGGTCGGCCCGAGGCCGAGGTGGTGGCGACGCTCCTCCTCCGCTCCTTGAAGCTCGCCCGCTACGCCGAGGAGAACCTCGGCCACTTTGGCCTTGCCTTCCGGGACTACCTGCACTTCACGAGCCCCATCCGCCGCTACCCCGACCTGGTCGTGCACCGGGTCGTCAAGGCGATGATCCGGGGACGACTTTCGGAAGCGAAGCTCGAGCGCTGGCGCCGTACCTTCCCCAAGATTGCCGAGCACGCCTCGATCCGCGAGCGGCTTGCCGAGGCCGCCGAGCGGGACCTTGCCAAGTACCACCAGGCCCGTTGGGCCCGCGACCATCTAGGCGAGGTCTTTGAGGGAACGGTCAGCGGGGTGCAAAGCTTCGGCTTTTTCGTCCTCTTACCCAACGGGGTCGAGGGGCTCGTGCGCAAGGAGGCGCTCGAGGACGACGATTACACCTACGACCCCGAAACCTTGAGCCTTGTGGGGGAACGAACCGGCCGGAGGATCCGGCTCGGTGAAAGGCTTTGGGTCCAGATCGTGGGGGCGAACCCTGCGCTGAGGCAAGTGGATCTGGTGCCCAGCAAGGAGGTGAACGCGTTGGCGGAGAAGAGGAGAAAGCGTCGCGTGGTTGGCCCTCCGGAAGGTAAGGACCGGCCCGAACGCCCGGTCAAGCTCACCGTGAACCGCGTCTACTTCGGCGAGTGGCAGGGCGAGAAGAAGGAGGAGAAGAAGCGCCGCTAGCGGGGACATGGGTCCCCAGGCGGCGGTGGTCCAATGTGGACTGGGGCGGGAACCCGCGGCCCCGGTTGGGTGTAGGGTAGGCCGGGGAGCGCGCGGGTTTTCCGCGCAGGAAAGGAGGGAAGATGAGCGAGGTTCGGTTTCCAGGCATCCCCACCACCGGGGACGGGTCGGAGGCCGCGGTTTGGGTCGAGACCCACGTCTCCCAGGCGGGGATTGCCTACCCCATCACCCCCTCGACCAATATGGGCTACGGCTTCCAGGTGGCGGTAGCGAACGGCCGCACCAACCTTTGGGGAGAACCCCTTGCCTTCCTTGAGCCCGAGAGCGAGCACTCCGCAGGTTCCGCCGCCGAGGGGTTCGCCCTTGCCGGGGGGCGGGTGAGCTCGTTCACCGCAAGCCAGGGGCTTGTGCTGCAAAAGGAGGTCCTCTTCACCATTTCCGGTAAGCGCCTGCCGATGGTTTTCCACATCGGTGCCCGGGCGCTTACCAGCCAGGCTTTGAACATCCACGCCGGCCACGACGACGTCTACGCCGTGGCGGACACCGGTTGGGGCATTCTCTTTGCCGCGAACGCCCAAGAGGTCGCCGACCTGGCGCTGATCGCCCGCCGCGCCTCGGAGGCTTCGCTGGTGCCCTTCATGGTCGCCCAGGACGGCTTCCTCGTCACCCACACGGTCGAGAACTTCCGGCTACCCGAGCCCGAGCTGATGAAAGCGTTCGTCGGGGACCCCAAGGAGAAGCTAAAGAGCCTTTTCGACCCCGAGCACCCGGTGATGAGCGGGGTGGTCGAGAACCAGGACGCCTACATGAAGGGTCGGATCGCTCAGCGGGCCTTCTACGCTCGGGTGGTGCCGGCGCTCGAGGAAGCCTTCGCCCTTTACGGTGAACTCACCGGGCGTCGCTACGACTTCGTCGAGCCGTATCGCCTCGAGGACGCCGAGTACGCGGTGGTGGCCACCGGGAGCATGATCGGCACGATCCAAGCGGTGGTGGACTACCTGCGGGAAAAGGGCGAGAAGGTGGGGGCGCTCTACGTTCGGTCCTTCAGGCCCTTCCCCGGGGCGCGGATCGTGGAGGCGCTCAAACACACGAAGGCCTTTGCCGTGCTTGAGCGCACCGACGAGCCCCTCGCCGAGTCCAACCCCATGCTCCGGGAGATCAAGGCCGCCTTCGCCGACGCCACCGACGGTTACCCCGGCTTCCCCGAGCTTAAGGTGGACCGGCTTCCCACCTTCTACGGTGGTGCCGCCGGCCTCGGCGGGCGGGATATTCGCCCGGCCGACATCATCGCCACCTTTGAGCACATGAAGGAGGGGAACAAGGACCGGCGCTACTTCGCCCTCAACATCAAGCACCCCTTGGCGCTTGAGCCTAAAGAGGACCCCGACATCACCGAGCCCGGCACCTTCCGCCTCCGCGGCTACTCGGTGGGCGGCTACGGCTCGGTGACCACGAACAAGGTGATCGCGAGCGTCACCGCCGACCTTTTTGGGCTCTTTG
>JALUED010000141.1 GCA_027053145.1 Thermaceae bacterium
CGCTCGGTCCCGGCGGCGGTGTGGTGGTGGGTGGGCACGCCTCCGGTGGGGTGCACCGCGTGGGCCTCGAGCACCCCCACCGCGTCCGCACTTCGAATGATCGCCGAGAGGTTATGGGGCTTGGAGACGTTCTCGAGGAGCACGGTGAGGTCGGGCTGGCGCCGGGAAAGGACCTCGCGGACGCGGGCCAGGCGCGCGGGCGTGGGCATCGGGGCCGATTCTACCGGAAGGATCGCTCCCTGAGCCGGGCGATGAGCGGCCGCAGGCGGTCGGCTTTGAGCTTGAGGGCGGTCCGGTTGACGATCAACCGGGCGCTGCTTTTCAAGATGACCTCGCGTTCCTCAAGCCCCGCCTTCCTCAGCGTGGTGCCGGTCTCAACCACGTCCACCACCGCATCGGCAAGGCCCACCAGCGCGGCGAGCTCGACGTTGCCGTGGAGCTTGATCACGTCGGCGGAGAGCCCTTTCTTCTTAAGCCAAAGCTCGGCGATCCGGGGGTACTTGCTGGCGAGCCGCCGGATCGGGCCGTGGTCCCCGGGCCTGCGGATCAGGCTGACCCGGCAGGCGCCAAACCCCAGGTCCACCGGCTCGTAGAGCTCCCGCCCCGCCTCCACGAGGTTGTCCTTACCCACCACCCCGACCTCGGCGATGCCGAGGTCCACGTAGGTGGGCACGTCGGCGTTGCGGAGGAGGAGGAGAGCGAGGTCGCCCTTTTGGAAAAACATCGCCCGCTCGTCGTCGGGTTCGGGCAGGTCGAGGCCGGAGGCGCGCAAGGCGGCCAAGGCCTCGGCGAAAAGCCGCCCTTTGGGCAGAGCCACGGTGAGGGCAAAGCCCCTCACGGCTCCACCTCCTGCACGCCCTCGGCGAGGGCCAGGAAGCGGGCCCCCACCGCCCGCGCCTCTTCGCGCATCCCCGCCTCGTCCTCGGCGTGGGCGAGGAGGACGACCTTGCCCTCGGCGCGAAGCCTTCGAGCAAGCTCGGGGGTCTGGGCGAGGTAGCGCACTGGTCGTTCCCGCCGCAGCTTCCCCGCCGCTTCCAAAAGGCGCTCAAGCCCAAGGGCAAACCCCGCGGCGAACGGCACCATCGCCCCGTCGTAGCGCCCGCCCCCGAGCAGGGGAAAGCCCAGAGCGGGGGCGAAGGCGCGGAAGGTCAAGCCCGAGTAGTAGTCGTAGCGTCGGGCCATGCCCAGATCGAAGGCCAAACGAACCCCGGCGGGCAAGAGCCGGAGCACCTCTTCAAGCCAAGCAAGGTCAAGCTTTGCCCGCTCGGAAAGGGCGTGGGCTTGGGCTTCCTCGAGGACCTCGCGCCCGCCGAAAAGGTCGGGCAGCGCGAGCACCGCCTCCCGCACCCGCCCTTTTACGCCGTAGGCGTCGAGGAGCTCGACAAGCTCGGGGACCGCCTTTTTGTCCACCGCGCGCCGGAGCCGCTCGGTAGCCTCGGCGGGCAGGCGGGCGGCCTCGAGGGTATCCCGCACAAAGGAAGGTAGCCCCACCTCGAGTACCGCGTCCCGAACGCCGGCGGCCTCGAGCGCGGCCCAAGCGAGCTCCAAAAGCTCGGCGTCGGCGGCGGGGGAGGAAACCCCAATAAGCTCCACCCCCACCTGGACGAACTCCCTTAGCCGCCCGAGCTCGCTCGGCGCCTCCCGAAGCCAGAGCGGCCCGGCGTAGCGAAAACGGGCGGGGCCCTTGGGCAACCCCTCGGCAAGGAGCACCCGGATGAGGGAGGTGGTGAACTCGCTCCGCAGCATCAGCACGTCGCCCGTCTTGTCCACCAGCTTGAAGGCGCGCTCGGCGTTGGGGTGGGCGGGGTCGAAGGGCTCGAGCGCCGAGAGCTCGACGGGCTCGTAGCCCCAAGAGGCGAAGAGCTCGGAAAGCCGCCGCACGCAGGCCTCCCGGGCGCGGGCCTCGTCCCCGAGATAGGTGCGGGTGCCCTCGGGCCTCACGGAGAAAAGTATACGGGGAGCGCCTCCGCCCACCGGAGGCCCGCGGGCTCGATCTCGGCCCGCACCGCGTGCACCCGGACCCCCTCCCGGGCGGCCCGGGCGAGCGCCTCGGCAAAGCGAGGGTCGAAGCGGCAGGGGGCGAACGCCCGGCCCCGGGGGTGGAGGACGGCGAAGACGAGGACGCCGCCGGCGTGGTCGAGGTCGGGGGGCGGGCGGTGCCGCTTGAGAT
>JALUED010000142.1 GCA_027053145.1 Thermaceae bacterium
GAAGCGATCGCCTTTTTGAGGGGCGAGGCCGAGCTCGCCCCGGCAAGCCCCGGGGGCGAGGAGGAAGCCGAGGCCTACCCCGACTTCGCCGACCTCAAGGGCCAGGCGAAGGCCCGGCGGGCGGCCGAGATCGCCGCCGCCGGGTTCCACCACCTTTTGATGAGCGGAACCCCGGGCTCGGGGAAGACGATGATCGCCCGTCGCCTTCCTGGCCTCCTCCCCGACCTCACCCAGGAGGAGGCGATGGAGGTTTTAAGGATCCGCTCCGCCGCCGGGATCCCAAGCCGGGGCCTGCCCCGGCGGCCCCCTTTTCGCGCCCCCCACCACACCGTCTCCGAGGTGGGGCTCGTGGGCGGTGGGGCGGTGCCCCGTCCGGGGGAGGTGAGCCTGGCGCACCGGGGCGTGCTCTTCCTCGACGAGCTCCCGGAGTTTTCCCGCCGGGCGCTTGAGGTCCTCCGCCAGCCGCTCGAGGACGGCGTGGTCACCATCGCCCGCGCCCGGGCGAGCTTCACCTTCCCGGCGCGCTTTTTGCTGGTGGCGGCGATGAACCCCTGCCCCTGCGGCTGGTACGGCGACCCCGAGCGGGCCTGCACCTGCACCCCCCACCAAATCCGCCGCTACCGGGGGCGGATCTCGGGACCGCTCCTTGACCGGTTCGACCTCCTCGTCGAGGTGCCGCGCCTCCTTCCCGAAGAGCTCGCCCGCGCCCCCGCGGGGGAGCCGAGCGCGCGGATCGCCGAGCGGGTGGCGGCGGCGCGGGCGCGGATGCTCGAGCGCCAGGGGAAACCGAACGGCCTTCTCGCCCCGAAGGCGCTCTCCCGGGTGGCGGCCCTTACCTCCGGGGCCGAGCGGCTGCTGCTCGCCGCTGCGAAAAAGTTCCTCCTCACCGGCCGCGCCTACGACCGGGTGCTCCGGGTGGCCCGCACCGTCGCCGACCTGGCGGGAAGCGAGCGGGTGGAGGAGCCCCACGTCGCTGAGGCCCTCACCTACCGCGACGCCGGGCTCTTCTTCCAGCCCTAGCCCCAAGACCCGGTGGTAAACTGAAGCTTTGCATGCGGGCGGCGCTGGAGCGGCTGGATTTCGAAGCGGTGCGGCGGGCGCTCGCCGCGCGGGCGCAGACCGCCCTTGGGGCCGAGCAGGCCTTGGCCCTCGCCCCCACCTCTCGCGAAGAGGCCGAGGCGCGCCACGCCCGGATCGAGGAGGCCGCGTTCTTCCCCTTAAAGCTCGGGGGCGTTTCGGATCTTAGGCCGCTCCTTGCCCGCGCCCGGAAGGGTGAGGCCCTCTCCGGCCCCGAGCTCCTCGCCGCCGCCGGTACCCTCGCGCGGGCGATGGAGCTCAAAGGGGGCCTCGAGACCACCGAGCTTACGGCCTTAAAGGCGGTGGCGGAAAGGATCGGCGACCACAGGGGCTTTGTCCGGGCGGTGGAGCGGGCCCTTGACGAGGAGGGCGAGGTCAAAGACGAGGCCTCGGAAAAGCTGAAAAAGCTCCGGGGGCGCATCCGGCCCTTAAAGCGGCGGATCCAGGAGCGGGTCTACCAGCTCCTCGACCGCCACGCCGAAGACCTCTCGGACCGCTTCGTCACCCTAAGGCGGGGGCGCTACGTGCTACCGGTCCGGGCCGAGCGGGCCCACCGGGTGCCCGGCGTGGTCCTCGACCGCTCGAGCTCCGGCTCCACCCTCTTCGTCGAGCCGCTTTCGGTGGTACCCCTGAACAACGAGCTCGCGCGGCTTCTGCTCGAGGAGGAGGCCGAGGTCAAGCGCATCCTCGGCGAGCTCACCGCGCGGCTCGCCTCCGACCCGGGGGTGGACGCCACGCTGGAAGCCCTCGCCGAGCTCGACCTCACCGAGGCCGCCCGCCGCCTGGCCGAGGACTGGGGGCTGAGCCGCCCGGTCTTCGGCCCCCCCGGCCGCTACGCGCTCATTGAGGCCTTCCACCCGCTCATCAAGCACCCGGTAAGAAACGACCTCACCCTCGACGAGCGAAGGAAGCTCCTGCTCGTCTCCGGCCCCAACATGGGCGGCAAGACCGCCCTCCTCAAGACCCTCGGCCTCGCCCAGGCCATGGCCCAGTCGGGGCTCTTCGTCGCCGCCCGCGCCGCCGAGATCCCCTTCGTCCGCGCCATCCTCACCGACATCGGCGACGAGC
>JALUED010000143.1 GCA_027053145.1 Thermaceae bacterium
CCCATGCTGGTTTCGTCTTCCAAAGCTGGAACCTCCTCCCCACCCTCACCGCGCTCGAGAACGTCGCCTTCCCCCTGCTCCTAAAGGGCGTGCCCCGGCGGGAGCGGACGGAGCGGGCCCGGGCCCTCCTCGCCGAGGTGGGCCTGGAACGCCGCGCCGGCCACTTCCCGAACCAGCTCTCCGGCGGCGAACAGCAGCGGGTGGCGATCGCCCGGGCGCTCGCCCTCAACCCCCTGGTGCTCTTCGCCGACGAGCCCACCGGAAACCTGGACTCAAGCACCGGGGCCAAGGTGCTCGAGCTCCTCCTCGCCCAGGCCTGGGGCGAGCGGCGGGTGGTGCTCGTCACCCACGACCCGGAGGTCGCCGCCCGGGCCCACCGGGTCCTCAAGCTCCGGGACGGGCGGCTGGTCGAAGTTCGCGTGCAGCATACGGGCTAAAATGGAATCGTGACGGGTTGCGCGCTCTTTGGAGGGATTGCCCTCATCTTCCTTGGGGCGACGGCCTGGGGCCAGGCTCGCCTCGCTCGCCCCGAGCCCCGTTACAGCGGGGAGGCCGCGGCCTTGGCCGAGGCGAGCGCCCGGGTCTTTCGCGGCCTTATCGTGGGGATGCTCCTTTTGGAAGTGCTCTACGGCGCCCTTCGCCGCGATGCCGGCGCGCTTTTCTTGGCCCTGGCCCTCGCCCTGCTCCTCGCCTCGCGCAGGACAAGAACGCTTGGCCTCCGCACCGCCCTCTTTTGGGCCGCCCTTTTGCCCGCGCTTGCCAGCTTTTACCTGCACCTTTGCGTCGGCCCGTAAGGGGTCGCAAGAGGGCCCTTGCGCATGGGGTTTTGATATGCTCCACTCGTGCGCTACCTCCTGCTATCCGACATCCACGGCAACCTGCCCGCGTTCCGCGCGGTAATGGAGGACGCACTGCGCCGGGGTTTTGACCGGGTGCTCTTCATGGGCGACGCGGTGGGCTACTACCCGGACGGCAACGGCGTGCTCACCGCGCTCAGGAAGCTCAAGGCCCAAGCCGTGCTCGGCAACCACGACGCTTGGTTGCTCGACGACGCGTTCCTCGCCCAAGGCGGCTTGATCGCCGAGATCCTCGCCTGGCAGCGGGAACGGCTTTCGCCCGAAAACCTCGCCTTTCTCAAAAGCTGGCCTTGGCAGCGAAAAAAGGAAGCCTACCACCAGGTGCACGGGAGCCCCTGCGACCCCTTTTCGTACGTGGACGACCTGGAGCCCGCGCGGGAAGCCCTAGCCTGCAGCGACCGCCCCTGGATCCTGATCGGCCACACCCACCTCGCCGGCATCTTCACGGCGGTGGAGGGCCCCAAAGGCCCCTGGATCCGCTACCTGGCCTTCTTCGAAGAGGAAAACCACGTTCGGCTCGGGCCCAAAGCCCGCGCCATCCTCAACCCGGGCTCGGTCGGCCAGCCCCGGGACGGGGTGCCCCTCGCCGCCTACGCGATCTGGGACGACGAGGCTTGGGAAGTGGAAGCCTACCGGGTTCCCTACGACCTTCTCGCGGTCCGGCGCCGGATAAAGCAGGAAGGTTTTCCCATGATCCTCTACGAGCGGCTCCGGGTGGGAAAGTGATCGAGCTCGTCGGCCACGAACAGGCGCGCCGGCTGCTTGCCCGGGCGCGCCCCCAGACCGTGCTCCTCACCGGCCCCGAGGGGGTGGGCCGGCGCACCCTCGCCCGCTGGTACGCCTACGGCCTGAACTGCATCCGGGGCTTTCCCCCATGCGGCGAGTGCGCAAGCTGCCGGCTCGATCCCCACCCCGACGTGCTCGAGGTCCGCCCCGAACCGGGGCGGCGGCCGGTGATCCCGGTGGAGCGGATTGTGCCCCGCGAGGGAGGCGGCCCAAGCGTCCTCGAGTGGCTCGAGGCCGCGCCCCGGTTTTCCGCCAAGGTGGCGATCCTCGACGGGGCCGAGCACCTCTCCGAAGCCGCCGCCAACGCCCTGCTCAAGCTCCTCGAGGAACCCCCCGCCCACGCCTACCTCGTCCTCGTCGCCCCGTCGCCGGACGCGGTCCTGCCCACGATCCGCTCGCGGGCGTTCTGGGTGCCGCTCGCCCCTCTACCCGAGGAGACCCTCCAAAAGCTCCACCCCGACCCCGACTTCCTCGCCTTCGCCGAGGG
>JALUED010000144.1 GCA_027053145.1 Thermaceae bacterium
CTTTTCCGCTACCCCGACCCCAAGGTCGTCGAGGGGACGAACTTCGCCGAGGTGGGGTTCGAGCTCGAGCCCGACACCGGCCGGCTGGTGGTGATCTCGGCGATCGACAACCTGACGAAGGGCACCGCCGGCCACGCCATCCAAGCGCTGAATATCCGCATGGGGTGGGACGAGAAGGCCGGGCTGGAGTGGCCGGGGCTCCACCCTTAAGGAGCGTAGACTGGGGTATGCCCTACCCCAAAATCGAGGGCAACTCCCTCCTCGCCCGCTTCCTCACCCCTGAGGTTTACGACGCCCTCAAGGACCGCGAGACCTCCTTCGGGGTCCGGCTCGAGCACCTGATCGCCTCGGGGCTTAAAAACCCCGACTCGGCGATCGGCGTCTACGCCGGCGACGAGGAGAGCTACGAGGTCTTCGCGCCCCTACTTAACCCCATCATCGCCACCTACCACGGCTTTGGACCCGAGGACCGGCATGCTTCGGACCTAAACCCGGCCCATCTTGAAATCGAAAACCCCGACCCCGAGGGCCGCTTCGTCCTCTCCACCCGGATCCGGGTGGCTCGGAACCTTTGTTGCTTCCCCTTCGGCCCGGTGATCGATCGGCGCGAGCGGCGGATGGCTGAGCGCGCCATCGTGCGGGCGCTTTCCACCCTCCCCGGGGAGCTCGCTGGGGAATACCAACCCCTCTCCGCCTTGGACGAGGCCACAAAGAAGCGGCTCGTTGAGGCCCACCTCCTCTTCAAGGCCGGGGACCGCTACCTCGAGGCCGGGGGCTTCAATCGCGACTGGCCGGACGCCCGCGGTGTCTTCATGAATAAGGCGAGGACCTTCCTCGTCTGGGTAAACGAGGAGGACCAGCTGAGGATCATCAGCATGGAAAGGGGCGCCGACCTGAAAAGCGTCTTTTCGCGCCTGGCGAGAGCCCTAAAGCTCCTCGAAACGCGCCTTACCTTCGCCTACTCAAAGCGCCTCGGCTACCTCACCAGCTGCCCCACCAACCTGGGCACGGCAATGCGGGCGAGCGTCCACATCCGCCTCGCTCACCTCGCCGAGGACGAGGTCAAGGCGATCGCTGAGGCCCACGGCCTCCAGGTCCGGGGCACCCACGGCGAGCACACCAAGGCCGAAGGCGGGGTCTACGACGTCTCCAACAAGCGCCGCCTCGGGGTCACCGAGGTCGAGGCCATCACCCAGCTTGCGAAGGGAGTCCAGGCGCTCATCCAGGCCGCGGGGTAAGATGGGGCATTATGCGAAAAGGGTCCACAATGGTCGCGGCGCTGGCCGTCCTTCTGTTCGCGGCCTGCCGCTCGGAGGCCCCGCCGCCGCCCTACCTCCTCGGGGTCCACGTCGCCGAGACCGAGGCGCCGGCGGCGTTTTTGGCAAGGCTCGACCGGGCGGCGGGGCTCGGGGCCCGAGTCGTGCGCGTGCCCGTGGACTGGGCCGCGCTCGAGCCCGAAAAAAGGGGTACCTTCAACCCCGCCTACCTTAGCGAGGTCAGGGCGCGTTTTGTGCACGCCGAGGAGCTCGGCCTTTTGGCCGTGTTGCTCCTCTCCCAAAGTCCCCCTTGGGCGAGCGGAAGCGACGATCCCCCCGACCCGCCTAGGCCCGAGCACTACGCCGACTTCGCCGACGCCCTGGTGCGGCTGGTCGAGGCCGTGGGGCCGGAGCGGGTGGCCGCGGTCGAGGTCTGGAACGAGCCCAACAGCATCGAGTTCTGGGGAGACGTGAAGCCCCGCGAGGGCACCTACGTCCTGGTACCGCTCGATTACGCTCGCGAGTACGCCGGCCTCCTGAACGCGACCTACGACGCCATGAAGCGCCGCTTTCCCGAACTCCCCGTGCTCGGCGGCTCCCTCGCCGGCGCCGACCTCGAGTACCTGAAGGCGCTCTTTGAGGCCGGCGCCCGGATGGACGCCCTCGCCCTTCACCCCTACGCCGGCCCCGACGAGCGGGACGGCACCCACCACGGCTTCGCCCAATACCCCAACCAGTGCAACGAGGAAGACCCCCTCTCCCCGCCCTGGTGCTTCGAGGGCGGGGAGAGGGGGTCTTCCTCGTTGCACTGGTT
>JALUED010000145.1 GCA_027053145.1 Thermaceae bacterium
GGGTAGAGGTAGGGGTTAAAGGGGTCGGCGACCGCCGCCTCGGGCTCGCCCCCGACCAGCCGGTCGGGGTGGTCCTCGTAGTAGGCGTCGAGGGGGTCCTCCCGGGGGATCCAGACGACGAGGGCCCGGCGGTCACCCCTTCCCGCCCGGCCGGCCCGCTGCCAGAGGCTCATCATCGAGCCCGGGAAGCCGACCAGGACGACCGCGTCGAGGTCGCCGATGTCGATGCCGAGCTCGAGCGCGTTGGTGGCCACGAGCACCGCGATCTCGCCCGCCTTGAAGGCCTCCTCGAGCTTCCTTCGGTCCCTAGCGGTGTAGCCGGCGCGGTAGGTGCGGATCTTCTCGGCGCAGGGGCTTCCCCTCGTGTACTTCCCGATCAGCTCGACGCTCTTCCGGCTGTTGGCGAAGACGAGGGTCTTGAGGTCGTGCGCGGCGGCGTGCTCGGCGAGGAGGGCGGCCTCGATGTTGGGGCTCCTCCGCACCTCGCCGGTCGGGTCGAGGGCTTTAGGGCGCCAGAGGACGAACTCGCGCTCGGTGCGGGAGCCCGCCCGGCGGATCGCGAAAAAGGCCTCGCCGAAAAGCCTTCCTGCGTGCTCGGCGGGGTTTTGGATGGTGGCGCTCGCGGCGACGATCTGGGGGGCGGCCCCGTAGTAGCGGGCAAGGCGCAAAAGCCGCCTAAAGATCATCCCCGCGTGGCTGCCGAAGACGCCCCGGTAGTAGTGGAGCTCGTCCACCACCAGGTAGCGAAGCCGCCCCAAAAACCGCGCCCACTCGGGGTGGCGAGGGAGGATGCCGAAGTGGAGCATGTCGGGGTTCGTCAGGATGAGCCGGCCGGAGGTGCGGGCGCGCCTGCGTTTTTCGGAAGGGGTGTCGCCGTCGTAGGTGTACGTGGTGCGGGGGAGGCCGAGGGCCTTTTCCATCGCGAGGAGCCTTCGCTCCTGGTCGCGGGCGAGCGCCTTGGTGGGAAAGACGAGGAGGGCGGTTTCGTCCTCGAGCGCGGCTTTGAGCGCGGGGGCTTGGTAGACAAGGCTCTTGCCGCTCGCGGTGGGGGTGGCAAGGACGACGTGCTCCCCGGCCTCGAGCGCCCGAAAGGCCTCGGCCTGGTGGGCGTAGGGGGAAAGGCCCAGGGCGGCGAGCACGCCGGAAAACGTTCCGGTGTAGTCAGCCTTTTTCAGAGGCTCCGCCCGGAGGAGCTCGGCGTAGGCGATCTGGTCGGCGTAGCCCTCGAGGGCCTCAAGCCACGCGCGGTAGCTTCCGTAGGGCTCGATCGAAGGAGGGAGCTTCGCCGGCACCCGCCTACTTCTTCAAGGGGATGTTGAGGAAGGGCTTTTGGTGGGGCGTCTCCTTGGGTTTATGGGTGCTTGCGACCACCGCTACCCTCCGGGCGACGTTTTCGGCGAGCGCGCGGTAGGCCTCGCCCAGGGGGCCTTCCTCGAGCGCGGCGGGGAAGCCCACGTCGCCGCCCTTCCGGATCTTGGGCTCGATCGGGATCTGGCCGAGGAGGGGCGCCCCGTACTTCTCGGCGTAGGCGGCGAGGCCCCCAGAGCCGAAGATGTCGTGTCTCTCGCCGCAGGAGGGGCAGACGAAGTAGCTCATGTTTTCGACGAAGCCAAGGACGGGGACCTCGAGCTTTTCCAGCATCGTCACCGCGCGGCGGACGTCCTCGAGCGCCACCTCCTGGGGCGTGCCCACCACGATCGCCCCGGTGAGCGGCACAAGCTGCATCACCGAAAGGGGGATGTCGCCGGTGCCCGGGGGCATGTCCACCACCACGTAGTCGAGCTCGCCCCACTCGGTCTTGGTGACGAAGTCGCGGACGAAGGAGTGCTGCAGCGAACCCCGCCAGACGATGGGCTGGCCGTCCGGGACGACGAGGCCCAGGCTCACGAGCTTCACCCCGTGGGCCTCGATGGGGATGATCTTCCCGCCCCGGGTCATGAGCGGCCGTCCCAGGGCGCCGAGCATCCGCGGGGCGTTGGGGCCGAAGGCGTCGGCGTCGAAAAGGCCCACCTTGGCCCCGAGCTGGGCCAGGGCCACCGCCAGGTTGACCGCGGTGGTGCTCTTACCCACGCCGCCCTTGCCGGCCACCACCGCGATCACGTGGTCCACGCCGGGGAGGGGTTTCGCCTGGATGGGGCTCTCGGCGTCGAGGGTGACCGCTACCTCTTTTGCCCCAAGGGCCTTGACCGCTGCTTCGGCGTCGGCCCTGAGCTTGTCCTTTAAGGGGCAGGCAGGGGTGGTGAGCTTTAGGGTAAAGGCAACCCGGTCGCCTTCGATTTTGAGGTCGCGGACGAAACCGAGCGTGACGATGTCCTTTTTGAAGTCGGGGTCAACGACTTGCTTGAGCGCTTCGAGCACCTGGGCCTCGGTCAGCATATCCCTCCTAGGATACCGGCAAACCCGAGGACAGAGGTCGGCTTTGCTTGGCCGGCCGCAGGCCTGGCGGTGAATGAACAGGGGTTGCTCCTCTTCGATCCGCTTCTACTCGGCGAGGCGCTCCTTCGGGCCGGCGAGCGGCCGATTGCTTTCCGCCTCGAGGTTTTGAGGCGCGTCCTGCGGGAGGGTATACTTCCCTAGTTGGAGGCGTTTATGGCGCGGGAAGTCCGGCTCACCCGGGAAGGCTACGATCGGCTCAAGGCCGAGCTCGAGCGATGGCAGCAAAAGCTTGAGGAGATCACCAAGATCCTCCAGGAGCTCATGGAATCTTCCGACGACTACGACGACTCGGGCCTCGAGGACGCGAAGCGCGAAAAGGCTCGCATCGAGGCGGCGATCGCGCAACTCGAGGACGTCCTTGCCCGGGCGGTGATCATCGAAGGGACCGAAGCCAAGGGCAAGGTGGCGCTGGGGAGCACGCTGGTGATCCAGGACACCCAGACCGGCGAGAGCTTCGAGATCCAGATCGTCTCGCCGGCCGAGGCGAGCGTGCTCGTCGAGCCCATGAAGGTCTCCGACGAGAGCCCAGTGGGCACTGCGGTCCTTGGCAAGCGGGCCGGCGACCTGGTCAAGGTCGAGGTCCCCACCGGCGAGATCAAGGAGTACCGCGTGCTTTCCATCCTGGAGTAGCCCGTGCCCGAGTGGAGCGAGCAGACCCGGGAACGGCTCAAAAACCTCGAGGCCCTGGTCGAGGCCGGCTTTGAGCCCTATCCCTACCGCTTCGAGAAGGACACGGACGCGGCCGAGCTCAAAGCGCGTCACCCCGACCCCAAGCCCGGCGAGGAGTGGCCCGAGGAGCGGGTGCGCCTCGCCGGCCGGCTGGTGGCGCTCAGGCGGATGGGCAAGGCGAGCTTCGCACACCTGCTTGATGAGTCGGGCAAGATCCAGCTCTTCTTTTCCAAAAGCGACACCGAACGCTACGCCCTGATCAAGAAGCTCGACGTCGGCGACCTCGTCGGCGTCGAGGGAACGGTCTTCGTCACCAGGACCGGCGAGCTCACGGTCAAGGTCCTTCGCTGGCAGCCCCTTGTCAAGAGCCTTCACCCGCTTCCCGACAAGTGGCACGGGATCAAGGACAAGGAGGTTCGCTACCGCCAGCGTTACCTCGACCTGATCGTGAACCCCGAGGTCCGCGAGGTCTTCAAGAAGCGGGCCCGGATCGTCGCCTTCGTGCGGCGCTTTTTTGAGGAGAAGGGGTTTTTGGAGGTCGAGACCCCGGTGATCCAGCCCACCGCCGCCGGGGCCGAGGCCCGGCCCTTTGTCACCTACCACAACGCGCTGGGGCGGGAGTTCTACCTTCGGATCGCGCTCGAGCTGCCCTTGAAAAAGCTCCTCGTCGGGGGGTTTGAAAAGGTCTTCGAGATCGGCCGGGTCTTCCGGAACGAGGGCATCGACGCCCAGCACAACCCCGAGTTCACCATGCTCGAGGCCTACTGGGCCTACGCCGACTACAACGACGTCGCCCAGCTCGTCGAGGAGCTCCTTTCGGGCCTCGCGAAGGAGCTCTACGGCTCCTACCGGGTCCCCTACCAGGGCCGGACGATCGACTTCACCCCGCCCTTTAGGCGCATCCGCTTCGTTGAGGCGCTCAAAGAAAAGGCCGGGCTCGATTTCGACCCCCTAGACCTCGAGCGCCTTCGCATCTGGGCCGACGCGAAGCACCCCGAGCTCGTGGACGTGCCCTCCTACAAGCTCCTCGACAAGCTCTTTGGGATCTACGTCGAGCCTGAGCTCTGGGATCCCACCTTCGTCTACGACTTCCCGCTCGTGATCAGCCCGCTCGCCAAAAAGCACCGGGAGGACCCCCGGCTCACCGAGCGGTGGGACCTCTACGTGGCCGGCCTTGAGCTCGCCCCCGCCTACTCCGAGCTGAACGACCCCTTGGACCAGCGGGAGCGCTTCGAGGAGCAGGCCCGCCGCCGCGCCGCCGGTGACGAGGAGGCGGCCGAGGTGGACGAGGACTTTCTCACCGCGCTCGAGTACGGCATGCCCCCGGCCGGCGGGCTCGGCCTTGGCATCGACCGGCTCGCGATGATCTTCACCGACCAGCCGACGATCCGCGACGTGATTCTCTTCCCCCTGATGAAGCCCCGCCGCAGCGGGGGCGAAGGCGAAGCCGAGGAAGGTTAGCGCCGACAGGGCGGCTCGCGCTGGGGCCCCCTTTGTGGGAGTCCTTTAGGGTTCCATGGAGCTGTTCGCCGCGGATCCTAGGGTGTGAAAAAGCGCCTGGGATTTGCGGGGAATGGGTAGAATCAGGTCGGTTTCCAGGTGCGGGGGTGAAGTGGTTCACATTCGCGGTGCTGGTGTGGTGTACAGGCCCTATTTCCTTCGCCGCAAAGAGGTGCTAAAGGGGGTCTTTCTTGAGGTGGCTAGGGGCGAGGTGGCCGCCCTCGTAGGACCTAACGGGGCCGGAAAGACCACCTTGTTGCGCCTTATTCTGGGCCTTATTGCTCCGGTGCAAGGGGAGGTTCGCACCCTGGGGCTCGATCCCACCCTTCATCGGCCCGCGATCATGCGGAGGGTGGGGGTTTTGCTAAACGCAAAACGGCATTTTGAACCGCGATGGACGCCGCGCGATGTCCTGGAGTTCGGAGCTGTCGCTTACGGCGTTAAGAGGGCGAAAAAGCGCATTGAAGAGCTGCTCGAGCGTTTTCGGTTGCGGGAGTACGAACGCACCTACGTCGCTGCTCTTTCGACGGGCACCTACCAGCGGTTGGCGCTCGCTTTTACGCTGGTGCATGATCCTGAGCTTTGGGTTTTAGACGAGCCCACGCTAGGGCTTGACGTTGAGTCGCGCAAGCTCCTGCTCGACGAGATTCAGGCCTTTAAGCGTCAAGGCAAAGCTGTATTGCTCACCACCCACGATCCTAGCCTTGTTAACCAAAGCTTTGACCGCGTTTTCTTCATCCGGGAGGGTAGGGTGCGCGAGGAGAAGGGGCACGGCCAAGACCACTACGTCCGGCTTCGCATAAACGCGCCTGGGGAGGGTGAAAGCCACCTTGTGGTTCGTTTGGAAGGGCTTGGGGAAACGATCCGCCGGCTCCGCGAGCAGGTTTTCGAAATTAAGCACCTGGAAAGCGTTTCCGTTCTGGAGAAAGGCCATGATCCGGTTGTTCCTAACGCTCACCTAGATCAATAACCGGCAAGCGCTTCGCTATCCTTTGCAGGCGGTGCTGCGCCTTTTGGCCTCCATCGTCTTTCTCTTGATGTTTGCGCTGGCGGCTCGGAGCACCAGCAAAGCCGACTTGGCCGAGAGCTTGCTTGCCACCTTGATCGTATTTCTCTCTATTGTGGCGCTGACCAAGACGGCAAACCTTCTTGAAAGCGAGGCGCGCGAGGAGGTCTTCCTTTACCCTTACGCGATTTGGAAACTTCAGCTGGTACGGGCATTTTCGGTCTCGGCGCTCAGCACCCTGGGCTTGGTTCTGGTCTACGGCTTGCTAGCAGGTTCTTTGGTTCAGTTCGGGTCGGCCTTTCTCCTCATCGTTTTTGCCTATTTGGGAGCGGTGGGCTTGGGGTTAAGCCTGTTTGCTTTGCATTTGCTCTTTGTGAAAACGGATTTTCTTGTCAATGTCGTGCTCATCGGCGTTCTCACCTTGGCCTTTTTGCCCATGGAGAAGGCGCCTCCTTGGGTGGAGTGGGTTCCGCTTGTGAACGTGGTTCGCGTGGCTCAGGGTTTTTCGGGGGGAGACCTGGGCGTTTTAGTTGCCAACGTTGGAATCGTGGCCTTGGGCATTCTGCTGGCTAGGTATGCCGAGCGGGAGGTCGTGCGGCGCGGCATTGCGGGGCTCGCCTGATGGGGGCTATGGGAAAGCGGGGTACCCGCCGCATGGGAGCGTCCAGCTCGATGCGGACCGCGTGGGGTTGCGGGCTCGCCGCTCGCCGGGTCGCCTTCGTGCAGGGCGCTGTCAGGGGTTCAAACCCCACCGTAGGGAGCGCCCGGTTTGGTTCTCAGCGAAGTTCGAGCTCGCCGAGTGCGTTGACGCCCCCGGCGAAAGCTAGCCGTGAGGCCAGGCGGACCGCGTAGCGGGGGTCGTCCCTGAGCCTTGGCGAGCGGTCGGGGAACCAGAGCCCGATCCGCGCGGTCCCCTTCAGGTTCGGTGCGGAGAGCTTTAGGCGCCAGGTACGGGTCTCGCCCGGGCCGAGCGCGGTGAGGTCCAGGGCGAGCGGCACGTTCTTTCGTTCGGTTTCGCCCTCGAAGACGAGAAAAGCGGTGCGCGCCTTTTTGAGCCGGGCAAACCCGGTGTTTTGAAGGGTGATTTCAAGGGTAAACGTGCCCCCTGCGGGCACCGCCTCCGGCCAGCGGGCCCGCACGAGGCTTATGCGGTAGCCGAGCCGGGCGGCGAAGCGCTCAAAGGTGCCGTCTTCCTTCCACTGCCGGATCAGGCCGTCGTGGTACTCGCTGTTTAGGTAGTCGAGGTGGGCGCGCGCGCTTTCTTTAAGGGCGTTTTCGCCGTCGGTGCGGGGCGGGTTTATCGCGCAGGTCTCGCCGCCGTAGACGAGGCGGTCGTTTTCGGCGTAGACGAAGGCCCGCCAGGCCTCGGGGTCCTCTTCCGGGTAGGTGCCGTTGTCGGTGGGGTCAGCGAGGTAGCAGTCGTTTAGGTGGGCGAGGCGCGAGGCCTTTTTGCCTTTTAAGGGCGTGGCCGGGGGGCGGCTATCGTCGAGCCCCAGGTAGCGGAGCTTGTCCGGCGGGTAGCGGATGGCGATGGGGAGCTCGGGAAGAAGGCCCGCCAAGAGCTCGTCTAAAAGCCAGGCCTTGGTCTCGGCGTCGTCGTGGCAGGGCGCGGTCGCCTCCCAGCAGTGCCACTCCCCCCAGCGGCCGAGGAACCCAGCCTGGAAGACGTAGACGAGGTCGGCGTTTTCGCGTACGATGGGTAAGAGCTGGCGCACGTGCTCCCGGATAAGGTCGAGCTCGGCGTCGCCGTCCTCGCCGTAGCGGAAGCGCAGGATGAGCTTGAGGCCGTGTTTTTTCACGAGGTCGAAGGTGGTCTTGAGGCTCTCGAGCTCTTCTTCGCTAAGCGCCCGGTCCCGGGGAAGCCAGCCCGCGTAGGGGTAGACCAAGGTGAAGTTCTGGGCGATCTCGGCGAGGGCGGCCTTGTCAGGGTGGAAGGGGTCGAGGTCGGTGGCGTAGAAGCCCCGCTCGGGGTTTTTGAGGGGAAAAGCGAGGGGTAGGGGCTCGGG
>JALUED010000146.1 GCA_027053145.1 Thermaceae bacterium
GGGTGGACCTGCTCCTCCCCCCTACCGCCGACCTGCCCCTCCGTTACCCTGCCCAGCTCGCGGTCAAGCAGGGCTTTGTCGAGGAGTCGCTTCGGCGGGTGGGGGGGCTTGAGGTCGAGGTCCAGCCCATCGCCCCTTCCCCGCGTGAGCTCCGCTACCGGAGCGCCGCCCAGTACGCCATCTTGCCCACCGGGGGGCTCGGCTACCGCCTTCCCGGAAGCCACGAACCCGTTCGCGTGGAGGAAGACCCGCTCGTCATCGAACCGGTGGAGGAAGCGAGGAAGCTCCTCGCCTCCTGGCCCCTCGTGAACGTCGAGGAGGTGGCGATCAAGGGGAGCCTGAAAGAGGGCCGGGCGCTCGCCGCCCTGATCGGGGGAAGTCCGGGCAAGCTCAAGCGTACGGCCCAGGCCCTGGTGGCGTCGGGCCTTGCCGGCGTTTGGTGGGCGGCCCCAGACCCCCGCGGGCGCTTCCGGGGACGGCTCGTCCACGTCGCGGGCAAGGCGATCCTGATGGAGGAATTCGGCGGCGTTTTAGCTCCGGTGGATCCGGTGAGCTTCTCCCAGGTCAACCCGCCCGCCGCCGGCGCGCTCTACCGGGAGGCCGCCCGCCTTGCCGGCGAAGGCAACCGGGCAGTAGAGCTCTACGCCGGGGTGGGAGTGCTCTCCCTTTACCTTGCCCCCCGCTTCCGAGAGGTCCTCGCCGTCGAAATCAACTGGCGCTCGGTGCAGATGGGGGCGAAGAACGCGCGGAAGCAGGGCGTGGCGAACCTTCGGTTCGTCCGGGACGACGCCAAAAACCTTGAGAACTTCCTGCCCGCCGACCTCGTTGCCCTCGACCCGCCCCGCGCCGGGCTCTCCAAGGCGATGCGCCGCGTGCTCGTTGAAAAAGGGCCCGAGAAACTCCTCTACATCGCTTGCGACCCCGCCACCTGGGCCCGGGACGTGGGCGAGCTGGTCCGCGAGGGCGGCTACGAACTCCGCTTCGTCCGCCCCTACGACTTCTTCCCCTACACCCACCACGTCGAGGTGCTTTCTTACTTGACCAAGTAGAGTGAGGGCGTGGCCAAAATCGTGAACGTCGCCGAGGCCAAGGCGAAGCTCTCCGAGCTCCTCGAGCTCGCCCTCGCGGGCGAGGAGGTGACCAACGCCAAGCGGAGCAAGCCGGTGGCGCGGCTGGTCCCCGAAAAACTCAAGAAGCGGGAGCTCGGTTTCCTCGACTTTGAAATCCCCGACTCTTTCTTCGAACCCCTCCCCGAGGAAGAACTCGCCGCTTGGTACGGCGAGAGCGAAAAAGACGAATGAAGCGCTACCTCCTTGACCCCCACGCGCTTCTTTTTGCCGTTGCCCGTCCCCACCGCCTGTCTCCCCGGGCCGCAGCCGCCATCGAAGACCCTGAAGCCGAGCTTTGGGCCTCCAGCGCGAGCGCCTGGGAAGCCGCCACCCAGTACCGGCTGGGCAAACTTCCCCACGCCGAACCCCTCCTCCTCGACTATTACGGCAGCCTCGCTCGACTTGGGGCCTTGGACCTCCCCATCACCAGCGCCCACGCCCTCCTCGCCGGCAGTTTCGAGGCCGGCCATAAGGACCCCTTCGACCGCATCCTCGCCGCCCAGGCGCGGCTTGAAAACCTCACCCTGATCCGCAAGGACCCCGCCCTCGACGCCTTCGGCGTGCGGCGGCTTTGGTAGAATCGCCTCCGTGCTCGCCCGCCGCATCATCCCCTGCCTCGACGTGCACGCTGGCCGCGTGGTCAAGGGCGTGAACTTTGTGAACCTAAGAGACGCTGGCGACCCGGTGGAGGCCGCCCGGGCCTACGACGCCGCCGGCGCCGACGAGCTCGTCTTCCTCGACATCACCGCCACTTATGAAGCCCGCTCGATCATGCTCGACATCGTGAAAAGGGTGGCGGAGTCGGTCTTCATCCCCTTCACCGTGGGCGGCGGGGTGCGGAGCCTCGAGGACGCCCGCGCCCTCCTCCTCGCCGGAGCCGACAAGGTAAGCGTGAACTCAGCGGCCGTCCGGCGGCCCGAGCTCATCCGCGAACTCGCCGAGCACTTCGGCTCCCAGGCCGTGGTGCTCGCGATCGACGCGAAGCAAAAGGGCGATTCCTGGGAGGTCTACGTCAAGGGCGGGCGCGAACCCACCGGCCTCGACGCCGTGGAATGGGCCAGGGAGGGCGAGCGGCTTGGGGCCGGGGAGATCCTCCTCACCAGCATGGATAAAGACGGCACCAAGGCGGGCTACGACCTTGCGCTCACCCGTGCGGTCGCCGAGGCGGTCTCGATCCCGGTGATCGCCTCCGGCGGCGCGGGGACCAAGGAACATTTCCTCGAGGCCTTCACCGAGGGCAAGGCTGACGCCGCCCTGGCGGCGAGCGTCTTCCACTTCGGCGAAATCCCGATCCCCGAGCTCAAGCGCTACCTGCAGGACCGGGGCCTGCCCATCCGGCCGGCGGAGGAGGCGGCATGACGCTTGAGGACGTCAAGTTCGACGAGCGGGGCCTCGTCCCAGTGGTAATGCAGGATGCCCGCACCGGCGAGGTCCTGACCCTCGCCTGGGCAAACCGCGAGGCGCTTGAAAAAACGCTGGAGACCGGATGGGCCCACTTCTACTCCCGCTCGCGGCAGAAGCTTTGGAAAAAGGGTGAGGAAAGCGGCAACGTGCAGGAGGTCGTCGAGGTCACCCTGGACTGCGACGGGGACGCGGTGCTCTACAAGGTCCTGCCCCACGGCCCGGCCTGCCACACCGGGAAGCACTCCTGTTTCCACAACCCGATCGAGGCCAAGCGGGAGGCCCCCCTAGATCTCGGCGAGGTGACCGCCCGGGTCTTTGCCACCATCGAGGCCCGCCTCCGCGAGCTCCCCGAGGGCTCTTACGTGGCCAAGCTCCACCGGGCCGGGCTCGACCGAATCCTCAAGAAGATCGCCGAGGAGGCCGGCGAGGTGATCCTGGCGGCGAAGAACCGGGACCAGGACGAGCTCCGCTGGGAGGCCGCCGATCTCTACTTCCATCTGCTTTTGGTGCTGGCCGAACTGGGGCTTACCCCCGAGGCCCTCGCCGCCGAGCTCGACCGCAGGCACCGGCCCAAGGCCTCCTGACCTGAACCTTACCAGGCCTAAAAGGCAGTCGTTTTTCCAAAATAAAAGGGGATGACGCCGCTAGTCGCCAACCGCCTGGTGCTCGGCTACCTCCTCGCCCTTCTCCTCACGCTCCCCGTCACCCTCCTGCTCGGCAAGCTGATCGCCGGCGTAGCGGGCCCTTGGCCCGCTGCAAAGGGCGCGCCGGTCGAGGCGGGGGATCCCTTCCACCTGGCCATGGCCCTCTCCCTCGGGGGCTACGCCGCCTGGGTCTACCGCCGCTACGTTCGCCCCCACCGCCAGACCCTCCGTTGGACGCCGTCCTCAGCGGTCGAGGGGTTCGAGGTTGCGCTCGTTCTGCTCGTTTTTGGCCTTGGGTTTGGCCTGCTCACGAGCTGGCTGGTCCCCGAACCCTACCGCCTGATGCTTGCCCGCGTCCTCCGGGCCCAAACCCCATGGGGTTGGCTCGCCGTCTACCTCGGCGCCGGGATCTTCGGACCCCTGATCGAGGAAGGGGTCTTCCGCGGCTTCATGCTGCAAAGCTACGCCAAGCGGCGGGGGACGCGGTTTGCCCTTTTGGCCCAGGCCGCGATCTTCGCCCTTTTGCACGGGGAACCGGTCACCGCGTTCGGGGCTTTTTTCGTCGGCTGGATCCTGGGGCGGGCCGTGCTCGCGGGCCGTTCGCTCAAGGCCGCCTTCGCCGCGCACGCAGCCAACAACCTCATCACCACCGCGGCAGGCGCCTTGAACCTCCCCTACCTCGGCCCCGCGGGCGAGGGCTCGCCTGGGCTTGCCCTCCTTGGCCTTGGGCTCATGCTCCTCGCCCTTTGGGCTTCGACCCGACGCTGGCCCCTCCGCCCAAGCCCACCCAAAGAACCCGGGGCCGTATTCAGCGGCAGCCTGGCGCTTAGCCTGGCTGCCGGGCTCTACCTGCTTCTCGCCGGCCTTTTCAACCTCCTTGCCGCCTCCGGCTAGAATGGGCCGCATGGTAACGACCCGCATCGCCCCCTCCCCCACCGGCGATCCCCACGTAGGCACCGCCTACATCGCCCTTTTCAACTACGTCTGGGCGCGCAAGAACGGGGGGCGCTTCATCGTCCGCATCGAGGACACCGACCGAACCCGCTACGTCGAGGGTGCGGAGGAGCGGATCCTAGCCATGCTCAAGTGGCTCGGCCTCGACTACGACGAGGGGCCGGACGTCGGCGGGCCCCACGCCCCTTACCGCCAGTCCGAGCGACTCGAGCTATACAAGAAGTACGCCGAGGAACTGGTCCAGGCCGGCTGGGCCTACCGCGCCTTCGAGACCCCGGAGGAGCTGGAAAAGATCCGCAAGGAAAAGGGCGGCTACGACGGCCGCGCCCGGAACATCCCCCCCGAAGAGGCCGAAGCCCGCGCCCGGGCGGGCGAACCCCACGTGATCCGGCTGAAAGTGCCCCGCCCCGGCACCACCGAGGTCAAGGACGAGCTAAGGGGCGTCGTCGTCTACGATAACGCCGAGATCCCAGACGTGGTGCTCTTAAAGTCCGACGGCTTTCCCACCTACCACCTCGCAAACGTCGTGGACGACCACCTGATGGGGGTCACCGACGTAATCCGGGGCGAGGAGTGGCTCGTGAGCACGCCGATCCACGTGCTGCTCTATAGGGCCTTTGGCTGGGAAGTGCCGAAGTTCTACCACATGCCGCTCCTCAGGGCGCCGGGAGGCGCTAAACTCTCGAAGCGCACCGGCCACACCAGCGTGGACTACTACCGCGAGCAGGGGATTTTGCCCGAGGCCCTGAGGAACTACCTCTCGCTGATGGGCTTTTCCATGCCCGACGGGCGGGAGATCTTTACCCTCGAGGAGCTCATCGAAGCCTTCGACTGGAAGCGGGTCCACGTCGGCGCCCCGGTCTTCGACTGGGAAAAGCTCGTTTGGATGAACGGCAAGTACATCCGCGAGGTGCTCTCGCTCGACGAGCTCGCCGAGCGGGTGAAGCCCTTTATGGAGGCCGCCGGCCTCGACTGGAAGTCGGAGGAGTACCTGAAGAAGGTCCTCGAGCTTATGCGCCCGCGCTTTGAGACCTTAAAGGAGTTTCCCGAAAAGGCCCGCTACTTCTTCACCGACGACTTCGCATACGAGGAGAAGGCGCTAAAGGAGATCCAAAAGGGCGCGGAGATCCTCAAAGCGCTAAAAGGCCTGCTTGAAAGCCTCCCCGACTTCCGCCAGGAAACCACCGAGCCCGCAATCAAGGCCTTCGCCGAGGAACGGGGGCTCAAGCTCCGCAAGGTGATGCAACCCCTCCGGGCCGCGATCACCGGCCGGCTCGCCACCCCGGGGATGTACGAGATGCTCGAGGTGCTGGGGAAGGCAACGGTGCTCCGCCGCCTTAAGCGGGCGCTGCAACTCATCGAGGCCTAGCCTAGAATCGAGGCGATGTCCTGGCTCAGCCGGATCAAGGCCGGCCTGAAAAAGACCGCGGAGCAGCTCAACCGGGTCGTCCCCTGGGGGGGCGACCCCGAGGAGGTGCTCGAGGAACTCGAGTACGCCCTGATCGCCGCTGACGTGGGGATCGAGGCCACGGAGGCCATCCTTAGCGAGGTCCGGGCGCAAAAACCCAAGGACCTCCGCGAAGCCGTCAAGCAAGCGATCATGCTCCAGCTCGAGCCCGACGAGCGGCGCCGACGGCTTCGGAAGCTTGGGTTCAAGCCCGACGCCCGCAAAAAGCGGGTCGAGCCCAAGGGCCACGTAATCCTCATGGTGGGGGTCAACGGCGTGGGCAAAACCACCACCATCGCGAAGCTCGGCCGCTACTACCAAGAGGCGGGAAAAAAGGTGATGTTCGCCGCCGGCGACACCTTTCGGGCCGCCGGCGGCGCCCAGCTCGCGGTCTGGGGCGAGCGGCTCGGGATCCCGGTGATCACCGCCCCCGAAGGGGCGGACCCTGCCGCCCTCGCCTACGACGCCGCCAAAGCCCGCGCCGCCCGCGGCTTTGACCTCCTCCTCGTGGACACCGCCGGACGGCTCCACACCAAGCACAACCTGATGGAGGAGCTCAAGAAGGTCAAAAGGGCGATCGGCAAGGCCGACCCCGGCGAGCCCGGCGAGGTCTGGCTCGTGCTCGACGCCACCGTGGGCCAAAACGCCATCCAGCAGGCCAAGAAGTTCCACGAGGCGGTGGGCCTCACCGGGGTGATCGTCACCAAGCTCGACGGCACCGCGAAGGGCGGGGTGCTCATCCCCATCGTCCGCGAGCTTGGGGTGCCCATCAAGTTCATCGGCGTCGGCGAAGGCCCGGACGACCTCCAGCCCTTCGACGCCGGTGCCTACGCCGAAGCGCTCCTCGGGGAGGCGGCGTGAGCGCAAGGACGCGGATCCTCTTGCTCCTCACCTTCGCCTGGATCGTGGCCATCGCCGCCACCGCCGGCAGCCTCTACTACTCCGAGATCCGCCGCTTCATGCCCTGCGAGCTCTGCTGGTACCAGCGGATCTTCATGTACCCGCTCGTTTTGCTCCTCGGCCTTGCGGTCTACCGGCTCGACCCCGGGATCCGCCCCTACGCGCTTGCGATGAGCGTCGTCGGCGGGACCATCAGCCTGATCCATTACCTCGAGCAAAAGGTGCCGGCCTTCCACCCCACCGCCTGCGACGCCACCCCCATCCCCTGCACCACCCAGTACGTGAACTATTTCGGTTTCGTCACCATCCCCTTCATGGCGCTGGTCGCGTTCGCGCTGATCGCCGCCGCGCTCCTCGCCCTCCCCCCAAAAAGCGAATAAGCGAGCGCCCAACCGCGCCGAGACGCTGCGACCCGCAAACCTCCAGCCGCGGGTCCAAAGCCCCAGGGAAAGGCAAGCGCAAGCCCAGCTGAACTGCCGCAAGTTTTTAGGCCCCGCGCCTTGGGGCCTAAAAAAAGCGCGCTCCACCGTTCCGCCCGCCGGCGCCTAGGTCTTCATCGGTGGCCCCAAGGCGGACGGGGCCTCGGGCGGTCCCACGCGGGCGATCGCCGTGGGATGCGCCACCGGCGCTAAGCCGGGCTGGCCGCCGGGGCCAGCCCCTTTTTCGCCGCCTCGGCGAGCCGGCAAAGCCGGCGGGCGGTAAAAGCCCGCCCCTCGTAAAGAAGCCCCTCGTCCGAGGGGTGGAGGTGCAGGTAGAGGTGGGCTTTCACCAAGCGAACCTCAACCCCCGGGTCGCGGGCCCAGGGGGGGCTCACCGAGGCGGTGAGGAAGCGCTCGCCGGTCTCGGGAAAGGCGAGGGACGCGCTCATCACGGTGGTGGGGAGCCGAAGCTCCCGGTGCAACCGGTAGATGGCGTCGGGGAAGTGGGCCTCGACCACGAAGCGCACGCCCAGCTCCTCGGCGCAGGCGCGCATCCCGTCGAGCAGCTCCTTCCAAGCGGAGTAAAGCCGTTCCATACCCCCATGGTAGCCAAGGCCCAAAGGGCAGGGCGTCCCGGCCTGCCTAAACTAAAGGCGATGGAACTTTCGGACCTTCCGCCCTTGCCCGAGGCCCCCGGGGTCTA
>JALUED010000147.1 GCA_027053145.1 Thermaceae bacterium
GGCGGTGCTCGCCCTGCTTTTTTCCATGGGGGCGTTCATCTCGTCTACTTGGCACGTCTGGCGGCTTTTTTTACTCGCTAGCCTGCTGGCCTCCTTGGTCTACCCAGCGAAAGCACACCTTGTGCGGCTCGGGGCTCCGCGGGTGGTCGCCTACGTTCTGGTGGTGGCGGGGCTCTTCTTGGGGCTCCTTTTCCTTTGGGCGGGGTTGCTTGCCGTTGTCGGTCGGCTCGCAAGCTTTGTAGCGGAGTTCCCGGGAGCGCTCGCTCAAGGGGCACGTGCCCTTGACGAGCTTTGGGGTCGCGGGCTTGCCGTCGCGCCGGACTGGGTTCGTCCGATGCTCGCCAAGCTACCCAGAGAGCTCGGCTCCGAGCTCCACCGGTGGCTCGCCGAGGGGTTGGAGGCGTTTGAAGCTTGGCTCCGTTCGGGGCTTTTTCCAGCCCTTTCCGCCCTGCTCGGTGGGGCGGTGGAGGTCGTGGTAGGAGCGTTCCTCTTCCTCTACCTGCTTTGGGATGGGGAGCAGGAGCTTGCCGCAGCGCTTCGCCTGGCCCCGGACGCGCTTCGCCCCACCCTCGTTTGGGCGGGGGAGGCGCTGGAGCGGGCGTTCCTCGGATACTTCCGGGGGCAGGTGGTGGTCGCCGCGTCCATGGGGGTTATGGTTGGGCTCGGGCTCTTTCTTTTGGGACTGCCTCTGCCCGGTGCGGTGGGGTTTTTAGTGGCGGTCTTCGAGCTCGTCCCCTTTCTCGGGGTCTTGCTTGGGATGGTGCTCACGGGGCTTGCGGTCTTGGGTAAAGGGTTGGGAGCCTTGCTCATGGCCCTTTTGATCTTCGTGGTCGCGGGCGAGTTCGAGGGGCACGTGCTTGCGCCCCTGATCCTCGCCCGCACCACCCGGCTCCATCCGGTCAGCGTGCTGCTCGCCATCTTCCTGGGGGCTGACCTGGGGGGATTTCTTGGGGCGCTTTTAGCGGTGCCCACCGCCGCCTTTCTAAAGCACGCCCTCCTGCACTTTTGGCTTCAGCGCTCGTAGCAGTCGGGGCCGGGCGGGAAGATCGCGTCGATCTCTGCGAGGGTGGCCTCGTCCAGGGTGAGCTCGAGCGCCTTCAGGTTCTCCTTGAGCTGCTCGGGCCGGGTGGCGCCGGTGATCGCCGAGGAGACCTCGGGCCGCCTAAGCACCCAGGCGAGGGCGAGCTGTGCCCTGGTCACCCCGAGCCGGTCGGCGACCGCCTTCAGCTTCCTGACCCTCTCGCGGTTTTCCTCGGTGAGGAGCTTTTCCCGGAGCGGCTCGTACTCGGCGAGCCGGGCGCCTTGGGGCAGGCCCTCGTCGTACTTGCCGGTGAGGAGCCCCATCCCCAGCGGGCTCCAAACCACCACCCCCATGCCGAAGCGGGTGGTCTCCGGAAAGATCTCCTTCTCCACCCGGTCGCGGTAGACCAGCGAGTACTGGGGCTGCTCCACCACCGGCGGGTGCAGGCCGTTTGCGCGGGCGAAGGTGACCGCCTCGGCGATCCGGGCCGGGGGCCACTCCGAGGTGCCCCAGTAGAGGATCTTGCCCTCGTCCACCAGCTGGCTGAAGGCGGGGACGATCTCCTCCATGGGGGCCTCGGGGCCGTAGCCGGGGACGAAGTAGCGGTGGGCGAAGTAGAGGTCGAGGTAGTCGGTCTGGAGGCGCTTGAGGCTTTTCTCGATCGACTCCCGGATGTGCTTGCGCGAGAGCCCCCGGTCGTTCACGTCCTCGCTCATGGGCCAGAAGACCTTGGAGGAGAGCACCAGGGTGTGGCGCGGGTAGTCCTTCAGGATCCGGCCCATGATCTCCTCGGCCACGCCCCGAGCGTAGACGTCGGCGTTGTCGAAGAAGTTGATCCCGGCGTCGTAGGCGATCTTGACGATCTCGCGGATGGTGGCCTCGTCCTTGACCTGGTTGCCGTAGGTCACCCAGGCCCCGAGGCTGATCGCCGAGACCTGGATCCCCCACTTGCCGAGCTTGCGGTATTGCATCTCCATAACCCCCTCCCGGTCCCAGTCTAACTGACCGACCGGTCAGCTCTCTTCCTCGAAGAGCCTTTTGAGGCAGTCGGGGCGCAGGTTGAAGGCGGGGACCTCAGCCATGTAGCGGCGGTATTCGTCCCCGAACTTCCGAAGGGCCTCCGGCTCCTCCACGGTCTTGATCAGGAAGAGCATGAGCAGGACCTCGGCCGGCCAGACGAAGAGGGCGAAGCTCGCCGAGCCGAGGATCAGGGCGAACGCGAGGGGGAAGAAGAGGAGGGCGAGGTGCATTGGGTGGCGCATGCAGGCGTAAGGGCCTTTGCGCACCAGGCGGTTGGTCTCGAAGCGGGGAAGCTCGCCCTCGCGGCCGTAGCGGGCGAGGGCTCGGCCCGCATTCGCCGCTGCCCGGCGTACAGGCTTAAGCAGCCCCATACCAAGGACAAAAGTAAAGAGGTGCCAGAAAGGGTTTCTGAAGAGGGCGGGAAAGAGCTGGAGGTCGAGCCCGACCCCGAGCGCCGCGCCCCCGAGGAGCAAAAGGAGCCAAAAGAGCATGCGGGCCTTCGGGCTCATGGCTGAACGCGAATGAGGTCGGTGAAGTCGAAGCCTTGAGGTCCGAGTTGCCGCAGGTAAACCAGAAGGGTCCGGAGTTCTTCCTCGCTAAGGTCGGGGAAGGCGGGCATCTTGACCCCGGGCTTCATTCCCGGGGCGTTCTTGATCCAGGGAGCGAGGAACTCCGCCCGGTTAGGCCAGACCCCGGAGCCGAAGGTGGTCCGGAGGGCAAAGAAGGTCAGGTCGGGGCCCTGGTTTCCCTTCGCGCGCGTTCCCCGCACCCGATGGCAAGCGGCGCAGCGCTTTTCGAAGACCGGCGGAGGCGCGGGTGGGGTGAAGTCGCGAAGCGCGGTGATAAGCTTCTGGAAACGCTCCTTGGGCAGGGCCAGGAGCCGGAGGCGCATCTTATCGGTAGCGGGGCCGACGTATTCGGTCTCCATTCCGCCGTAGACGCCGGGCTTTTTGGCCTGGACCCAGGCGCGGGTGGTCTGGCCCGGGACCGCGTCCATGGTGAGCTCAAGCCCGGGCACCGCGAGGCTATAGAAGAGGTCTCGGCTAGTGGCCCGAATCTCGATGCGCTCGCCGACGGGGATCCAACCCTCCCCCGCACTTTCGACCCCAAGCTCAGGATAGCGGAGCCCCCACCAGTAGCGTTGCGCGGAGAATTCGAGAACGAGTTTCGCGCCGCCCACAGGTTTGTAGCTCCAAATCGCCGCCCCCACCATTGCCCCCACGACCGCCACCACCACGGTGGGGAAGACCGCCCAAAGGATCTCCTTTCCGCCCCGCCTTTTGGCTTGGCGGATGCCCATCCAAGCGGTAGTGATTAGGACGACGAGGAAGACTGCGGTAAAGGCCGCGACGCGGCTGAGGTTCCCCCCCGACCCTTCTTCGCCGAAGGTGGTGGCTTGGTGGGCGAGGGCAGGGATGAAGACGAATAGGAACCCGTAGAATAGGCGCCGCATCAGGCGACCAGCGTACGGTCGAGGGTCATAAGAAGGAAAAGAGCCGCTAGGTAGGCAAGGGAGTAGAGGTAGAGGGAGCGGGCCCTGGGCCGTTCCTCGGGGTGGAGGACGAGGGCGAAGGCGCGGGCGAGCAAGATCGCGTTCAAAGCGGCTGCCCCCAGGGTGTAGAGCAGGCCCGCCTCGCCCAAGGTAAGGGGGATAAGGGAGAGGAGAGCGGTAAGGAGCGCATAGAGCGCGATCTGAAGGGCGGTGACCCGGGCACCGGCGACCACCGGGAGCATCGGGACCCCAGCGCGGGCGTACTCGTCCTTGATCAAAAGGGCGAGCGTCCAAAAATGCACCGGGGTCCAGAAGAAGATAACCAGGAAAAGCACCCAGGCGAGCGGTGCAAGCTCTCCGGTAGCCGCCGCCCAGCCGACGAGCGGCGGAAAGGCGCCGGCGGCGCCGCCGATCACGATGTTGCGCCAGGTGCGGCGCTTGAGCCAAAGGGTGTAGACGAGGACGTAGAAGACGAGCCCAGCGAGGGCGAGCATGGCGGAAAGCAGCCCCCCGCCCCAGAGCAGGATGGCAAAGGAAGCAAGCTCGAGGAAAAGCGCGAAGAAGAGCGCCGCGCGCGAGGAGATCCGCTGGGTCACCGTGGGGCGCCGGGCGGTACGGGGCATAAGGACGTCGATGTCCCGATCGATCACCATGTTGATCGCGTTGGCCGCGCCGGCGGCGAAGTAGCCCCCAAGGAGCACGGCGAGGAAGGGCTTCCACCCCGGCCAGCCGCCGGCGGCGACAAAGAGGGCGGCGAGGGCGGTAAAGAGCAGAAGGCTAATGACCCGGGGCTTGGTGAGGGCAATGTAGTCCATCAAGGTGGCCTTGCCCTTGGCGGCGTGGGCCTCTGCGGCCTGCGCCCCCTCGCCGGCCTCGACCCTGGGCACGCCTTCGGAGAAGGCGGAGAGCACGAGTAGGACGAGGGTGATCCAGATCAGGTCGGCGACCAGCAGGTGGAGGATCTGCATCCAGATGGGGGCAAGCAGGAATAGGTTCAAAACCCCAAGGGCAAGTTGCAGGGCAAAAAGCCCCACCAGGAGGCTTGCGTAGCGGCGGACCGTGGGGTGGGGCCGGAGGTGGCTTACAAGCCCCGCGACGAGGAGCAAATAGATGCCGGTGGAAAGGGCGATCAGGGGGTGGAAGACCCGGAGCCGGATGAGGAAGTGGGCGGTGGGGGAGAAGTCCTGCTTTATGCCTTCGATCAGGCTCGGTGCCTTAAAAAGGGTGTCGCCGAGAGCGGTGACCGCGCCGCTTGCGGCAAGCAGGGCGACCGCACCCAAGGCTAGGTAGAGGGCAAACCCCACCGGCCCTTGGCCCCGGAAGCGGGCCACCGGTCCGCCGGAGGCCCAGTAGGCGTTGACCGTAAGCGCGGCGAGTAGGGTCAGCGTGATGAGCAGGTGGATCGCCATCACCACCGCCCGGGCCGCCGAAGTGTCGTAGGCCACCCAGTGGAAGAGCACGAGCGACGCCCCGGCCAGGGTCTCGACCACCATGAAGGTCATGGCAAGGCCGGCCCCTAGCCGCACCAGATGCCCTTTGGGATAGGCGCGAAGGGCCCAGACGAGGAGGGCAAGGACGAGCAGGAAGTCGAGCCCGCTCATGAGCCGGTGGGTGAACTCCACCAGCATCTTGGTGTTCTCGGGCACCGGGATCAGCGCGCCCTGGCAGGTGGGCCAATGCCGGCCGCAGCCGTCACCGGAAAAGGAAGCCCGCACGTAGGCGCCCCAGAGGATGACGAGAACGGTGTACGCCAGGACGCCCCAAGCGAACTTGGCGTAAGCCGAGAGGTTTTTGCCCATAGCACCCCCGACGTCCCCGCGGGGACGTTTGCCCTAAGTATAGCCCGCTAGCCGCGGGGGCCGGCGGCGAGGACCTCGGGCGCGAGGAGGTCGGCGAACTTTTGGATGTTCTCCTGGAACATCCGGGCGAGCTTTCTCGCCGCCTCGTCGTAGGCCTTGGGGTCCGGCCAGGTGGAGCGGGGGTCGAGGATCTCGCTGGGAACACCCGGAACGCGGGTGGGCACGGCCAGGCCAAAGATGGGGTCGGTGCGGTAGGGAACGTCTTCCAGCGCGCCCTCGATCGCCGCCCGAAGCATCGCCCGGGTGTAGGCAAGGGGGATCCGCTCGCCGGTGCCGTAGGGTCCGCCGGTCCAGCCGGTGTTGATGAGCCAGACCCTAGGGCGGTAGGTTTTGATCTTTTCGCCCAACATCCGGGCGTACACCGCCGGCGGGAGCGGCAGGAAGGGGGCCCCGAAGCAGGCCGAGAAGGTGGCCACCGGCTCGGTGATCCCCCGCTCGGTACCGGCGACTTTTGCGGTGTAGCCGGAGACGAAGTAGTACATCGCCTGCTCCGGGGTGAGCCGGGCGATCGGGGGCAGGACGCCGAAGGCGTCGGCGGAAAGGAAGAAGATGTGCTCAGGGTGCTCACCCCGGCCCGAGGGCTCGCGGTTTTTCACGTGGGCGAGGGGGTAGGCGCTCCGGGTGTTCTCGGTCTTGCTGGCGTCCGCCCACTCGACCCGCCGGGTTTCGGGGTTCAAAACAACGTTTTCCAGAATGGTCTCGAACTGGTTGGTGGCCTCCCAGATGACCGGTTCTTTCTCTTTCGAGAGGTTGATCACCTTGGCGTAGCTCCCGCCCTCGAAGTTGAAGACCCCGTTTGGCCCCCAGCCGTGTTCGTCGTCGCCGATCAGCCGCCGCTCGGGGTCGGCCGAGAGGGTGGTCTTGCCGGTGCCGGAGAGGCCAAAGAAGAGCGCGGTGTCCCCCTCTCTCCCCACGTTGGCCGAGCAGTGCATCGAAAGGACACCGGATTTTGGCATCAGGAAGTTGAGCACCGAGAAGACGGCCTTTTTAATCTCGCCGGCGTAGCCCGTGCCGCCGATCAGAATCAACCGGTGGCGGAACGAAAGGATCACGAAGACCTCGCTCCGGGTGCCGTCGCGTTGAGGGATGGCCTTAAACGAGGGAGCATGGAGCACGGTGAAGCCGGGGCGGAAGGGTTCGATGACATCGCCTTGGGAAAAGACTTGGGGAAGGATGAAGAGGTTTCGGGCAAAGAGCGCATGCCAAGGGCTTTCGGTGATCACCCGCACGCCCAGACGATGGTCGGGGTCGAAGCCCGCGTAGAGGTCTTGAACGTAGAGGTCCTGCTGGGCGAGGTGCTCTGCAAGCCGGGCATGGAGGGCTTCAAAGGCTTCCGGGTCGAAAGGTTGGTTGACCTCGCCCCACCAGATTTCCTCGTCGTAGGGGGGTTCTTTGACGACGAACTTGTCCTTCGGGCTGCGCCCGGTGTAGGGGGTGGTGTCCACCACCAGCGGACCCTTGTGGGCAAGCTGGCCGAGGCCCTTGGCCAAAGTTTCCTCCACAAGAACGGGGGCGGATGCGTTCCAGAGCACGCGCTTTTGGGGGTGGATTCCGAGCGGTTCGAGCTCCTGCATGGCTCCTCCAAGCTCCCTGAGTCTAAACCGCCTTACGGCGGAGGCGTGTCCCACTCCACCACGCCGCCCGGCGCTTTAAACCCCACTCTGCGGTGGCTTTTGTCGCAAAAGGGTTTGTTTGCCGAGGCCCCGCAGCGGCAGAGGGCGAGGTTCGGTTTTTTAAGCCGCACCGGGTGCCCGTTTAAGCGCACCTCGCTTCCCTCGGGAAGGGCGACGACGATCGGTCCGTTTTCGCGCAGGATGAGCTTCATGCTTCCTCCGAAAATTGTTTCTTTACCTCCTCGTAGCCCGCGCGGCCGAGGAGGGCGTAAGCGTAGACCTTGGCGAGCTCGACGCCGGGCTGGTCGAAGGCGTTCACCCCGTAGAGCTCGCCGAGGAGGGCGGTCTGCCACATCAGGAACTGGTAGAGCTCGCCGAGGCTCTCCTCATCGGCTCGGGGGAGCGTGAGGGTAAGGCTGGGCCGGCCGGCCTCGAGGAGGGCCCGCCGGGTGCCCTCGGCCTCGGCCTCCTGGAGGGCAAAAAGGGTCTTTCCGAAGAGGTAGTCGAAGGCCTCGAGGTCTTCAACCGGCGGGAGCTTTAGGTCCTCGCCG
>JALUED010000148.1 GCA_027053145.1 Thermaceae bacterium
GGTCAGCTCGGCGGCTTCCTCGCCGAGGGCGTCCGGGGCCTCCCTCCCGATCCCGCCCTCGCCCTCGTGCCCCGGGGCGACGGCCTCGCCGCCGCCTGGGGCGAACCCGAAAACGGGCACGTCCTGCGCCCGCCGGGACCTCCCCAATACCGCTACCTTCCCGAGCCCGATGAAGCCACCCTCTTCGGACGCTTTATGCCGAGGCCGGGGCCGGGAGGGGCGGTCCTCACCGCGGAGGACTACGCGCCCGGGGCCCTCATCGAGGTGGGGAGCGGCGTCCTTCTCATCCCCGCCGAGGCCCTAGCTCGGCGACCAGAGCTTGCCGAGGCCCTCTTTTCCGCGCTCGCGCGCGGGGGCTACACCCCCGCACCGCCCCCAGAGCTCCCGGCCCCGGCCTTTCCCGAACTTCCGGTTCGGGCCCAGCTGGTGGTGGCAGGCCCGGCGGAGGCGGTGGAGGCCCTACCCCTTCCCGCCGGCGCTTGGGTGGTGCCCGCCCGGGAGACGCTCCCGCTCGACCGAAAAAGCCTCGCCTGGCTCTGGGGCTACCTGCGTGCCCGCGCGGGCCGGCTCGACCGCCGGGAGCTTAGGGCGATTGCGTCCTGGCTTCGCCGGCGGGCGGGGCATCGGGGACGCCTTGCGCTGGAGCTCCTCCCCATGCTCGAACTTCTAAGGGCCCGCAAAGCGGGGCTTTCGCTGAGCGAGGGGCTTGCCTTGAAGGAAGCGGCGGAGCGGGCTCCCCTGGCGCGGTTCCTCGAGGAACTCAAAGAAGGGCTCTGGGCAATCGAGCTAGCCGGTGCCCGCGTCGGCGAGGCCACCGGCCTGCTCGTCATCGAGGAGCCGGGCGGCAGCTACGGGCGGCCCGCCCGGATCACCGCGAGCGCCGCCCCGGGCCGGGAGGGGGTGGTCTCGATCGAACGCGAAGTGCAGCTCGCCGGGCCCCTCTTCGGCAAGGCGGTCCTCACGCTCGCCGGCTACCTCCGACGGCGCTACGCCGAGGTCGGCCCCCTTTCGGCCTCGATCCAGATCGTATTCGAGCAGACGAGCGAAACGATCGACGGCGACTCCGCCGGCCTTGCCGAGCTCCTGGCCGTGCTCTCGGCCCTTGCCGGCCTGCCCCTCAGACAGGACTACGCGGTCACCGGAGCGGTGGACCAAACCGGCCGGGTCCTTCCCGTGGGTGGGATCACCGAGAAAGCCGAGGGGCTGGTCCTTGCGGCCCGCGCCCTCGAGGTGCCGCGGGTGAAGCTCTTGCTCCCCAAAGCCAACCTCCCCCACCTCCTCCCCGACGGGGAGCTCGGGCGGGCGATGCGGGAAGGGTTTTTGGAGGTTTACGCGATCCAAACCGTGGACGAGGCGATCGAGCTCGCCTTCGGCCGGGCGGCCTCGATGGTGCACCGGGCGGTGGCCGACCGGCTTGCGGCCTTCAAAAAGCTCGAGGACGGCGAGCGCTAACCCTTTCTCATGGCCCCGGGCTAGCATGGAGGCCATGAAGCGCCTTTCCTTCTTGGCCCCGTTCCTTGCCGTGCTGGTCCTAGCCAAAGCCGGTGGGCCGATCACCTTCGACCCGCTCTTTTGGGCCAAGGCCAAGCCCGACGAGGTCCAAGCCCACTTCGAGACCCTGGCCGGCGGCGACCGGGTCGCGCTCGGCCGGATCGTGAACCGCACCGACCGCTTCGGCCGCACCCCCTTGCACTACGCCGCCGCCCTGAACAAAAACCCCGAGGTCTGCGCGCTTCTCATCAAGCTCGGGGCCAAGGTGAACGCCCGCGACCTGCTCAAGTTCACGCCGCTCCACTACGCCGCCGCTTTTAACGAAAACCCTGAGGTCGCAAAGCTCCTCATCGAAAAGGGGGCCGAGCTTGAGGCCACCGACCTCGAGGGCAAGACCCCCCTTCACGTCGCCGCTATCAATCAGAAAAACCCTAAGGTCCTCGAGGTGCTCCTAAAAGCCGGGGCCAAAGCCCAAAAACGCGACATCTTCGGCAAAACCCCGCTCGACTACGCCCTCGCAAACCCAAACCTCAAAAAC
>JALUED010000149.1:0-721 GCA_027053145.1 Thermaceae bacterium
CGGTTTCGCGGTGTTTAAGGCAAGAGATTCATTAGTAGCGGCAATCTACTTTGGTTTCTTAGCGATGAGCTTGGCGGATAACCCCACACTTGTCCCAAGTTACTCGTTGGCCGAGGTCTTCTGGGTCACGGTGGGGATCGCTTTTGCCCGCTCGGGCTTAGCCGTGCCGCTTGAGCAGGGCGTCCCGGGTCAGGTAGACAAGCCTGGCCTCGACCCGCTTTAGCGGGCGCCCGCCGTAGGCCCGGTGGAGGAGATACATCCATAGCCCCACCCGCCGGGCGTACCCCGGAGGCAAGGGGGCGGTTTCAAACCCCAAGGGGGCGAGCACCTCCCAAAAGAGCGAGGTGCCGAAGAAGACCTGGGCTTCTTGGAAGCGAGGGTTTTCCTTTGCCGCTCGAGCGAGGTCCGCCATTGAGGCCTGGGCGGCGCGGAAGGCGGCGAGGCTCCCCCCTTTCCCCGCCCGGCGCATGCGCTCGGAGTCCATGTGGATCTCGGCGGCGGGTGTGCCCCGGGGGAGGCCCGGCAGGTCCACCGGCAGCCGGGCCGGGGCCAGGCGGAAGACCGAGTGGGCGCCGTAAAGGATCGGCTCGATCCGGTAGAGCCGGGCAAAGGCGGCTTCGACGGGGGCGAGGAGCTTGGGAGCAAGCTCGGCCGTTCCCGCCACCACCGGGGAGAGGGCGTTGAGCGGCGCCGGCCGGTAGCCGGCGCCGCTCAACGCCCT
>JALUED010000149.1:731-7504 GCA_027053145.1 Thermaceae bacterium
GAAGGCGCAAGAGCGCTTTGCCCGCGACCCGCCCGCCGGGGCCGGTGTCGTGCATCACCACGGTGCTGCCGGGCTTTATCCGGCGGAGGACCTTGGTCGCGACCTGCTCGGGGCGGGCCCCCGGCACCCAGTCGCCGGCTTCTGCCTCCCATTGGACAGGCACAAGGCCGAGCCTTCGGGTGGCGAGGAGGAGCGGCCAGGTCCAGCCGCCGTGGGGCGGCCGGTAGTGGCGGGCGGGGGTTCCCGAGAGGTCCTCGAGCGTCTCCTAGGCGCCTTTTAGCTCGGGGAAGAGGGCAAGCGGGTTTTTCAGCCATGCGTGGCGGTGAATCCCGCCGTGGAGCGCGACTTCGTGGCCGGCATCCACCAGCTCGCGCACAAGCCCGGGGTGTTGGCGGGCTCGCTCGTGGAGCCAAAAGAAGGTGGCCCGCACCCCGTGCCGGCCGAGGGCCTCGAGCACCGCCGGAGTGGTCTTAGGGTCGGGGCCGTCGTCGAAGGTGAGGGCGAGCTCGCCGCGTCCGGCGCGGACTCGGCTTGCGACCGCAAGCCCAAGCCGCTGGTGGAGCGCCCAGGGAAGCCCCGCGTGGAGGAGGGCGGCTAGGGTTCCTCCGGCGAGCCAGGGGTTCCAGCCGGCACCCCCAAAAGTTCCCGGACCCGTTGGGCGGCAAGCCGGGCAGCCTCGGGCCGGCCGAGGGTCCGGGCCCGCTCAGCCAGGGGTAGTCGCGCTAAAGGGTCCCGAAGCCAGGCCGCGAGGGTGGCGAGGAGTTCTCCTCGGGTTTTAGCGAATCTTCCCGCGCCCTTTTGCTCAAGCCAGCGCGCGTTCGCTTCTTCGTGCCCAGGAATCGGCTTGTAGACGAGGTAAGGCTTGCCCGCCACCAGCGCCTCCGCCACCGTGAGTCCGCCGGCCTTACCGAGCAGGAAGTCGGCGGCGGCAAAGAGCTCGGGAAAGAGCTTTCCCACCGGGAAGGAGAGGACGCTCACCGGGCCGTATTCCTCCCGCTTCTTTGCGCTGTTTCTGCGAAAGCGCACCACCTGGGCGGGAAGGCCAAGGTTCACCACCGCCCGCACCGCCTCTTCTTGGGCGCGGCAGGCCGGTCACCGCGACCCTCGAGGGCGCAACCCCGAAACGAACGAGGTCGTCTGCGGCTTCGGCGCTCGGGGTCAAGATCAAGTCGGCCGTGCGTTGCGCCCAGTGGCGGTGGGCGCGGAAATCGGTGACCACCAGGACGTTGGCAAACGCCGTACCCGTCTCCTCCCGTACCCTTCCGGCAAGGGCGGTGGCGGTGGGAAAGCTTGAGATCACCGCGTCGGGCTCGAAGGCGAGCACGTCGGCCTTCATCGCGGGGTGCCCGGCGCGGTCCAACTGGGCGGCGCTCAGCCGGGCTTGGTTTCGCGGTTGGTGAAGCGGTAGAACCAGCCGTAGAGCCCGGGCCAGTAGCGAAGCGAGAAGCGGTAAAGGCCCACCACCGGCAGGCGTTGCCAAAGGGGGATGTACTCCAGGTAGTCCCGCTCAAGCCCCTCCGCCCCGAGCGCTTCGTGCAGCGCTAGGTTCGCGTGCAGGTGGCCGCCTCCGAAGGAAGCCGAGAGGAAGAGCGCGCGCATCAACTCCGAATCCCCCTCCATCCTAGCCAGAAAAAGGCGAGCTCCGGCGTCCAAACGGCTACTGCGGGCGGCAAAAGGCCCACGGATCCGAGCGAGCGAAAGAACAGGAAGGCAAGGTAAAAGGCCACCGCGATGATCACGCTGAGCCCGAGGGAAAGCCCGGGGGTGCGGGCGTAGCGGACCGCAAGCGGCAGGGCCACGAGAATCAGCACCAGGTTGGCGAGCGGCAGCGCGAGCTTGGAGTGGAAGATGAGGGCGGCTTCCCGCCGCTCGGCCTCGGGAAGGGCCGCATCCCGGGCGCGGCGGTAGGCCTTGGAGAGGCTAAAGGTATCGGCAGCGATGGCGTCGGCGTAGCGAGCGATGGCTTCGCCTCTGGAAAGGTCGGTCTTTAGGGTGAGGCGGGCGTCTTTTCTCGCGGGGAGCAAGGCTCCTAAAAAGACCTTACGCACCGCCTGCTCGAGTGCCTCGCCCCGGGCGCGCGAAAGCTCGGGGATCGCGCCGTAGTCCACGCGGTAAAGCTCGTAGCCGAAAAGCTCCAGCGCGTTGCCGCGGTACTTCCCGCGTTTTGCAAAGACGATCGTCGCCCGTTTGCCCTTCCACTTTTGCAGGCGAACGTCGCGCATCTCGTCCCTGGCGTAGTCGTAGTTTTGGAAGTAGAGCTCAAGCCCCCCGCCGAGGGGGATGTTCATGCCTTTAAGCCGCACGAGCCCCCGGCCCTTGGTGTGCATCTCCTCCCACCAGAGCACCCGCACCTGCTCGTTGGTGTGGGGGGCGACGTACTCGTTGAGCCAAAGCGAAACCCCGGCGAGCAGGACCCCGATCGCGAGCACCGGCCGGGCCAGCCGGGAAAGCGGGACCCCTCCGGCTTGGAAGGCGAGGATCGCCCCCTCGCTCGCAAGCCGCCCGAAGGGCACCACCACCGCGGTCACCGCCGCCATGGGCAAGACTTGAACCAGAATGCCGGGGACGTGGTAAGCAAGCCATTTCAGCACGAGTCCGAGGGGAATGCCGGCAAGCCAGCGGCTGCCGACGTAGAAGAAGCCAAAGAGGAAGACCGCGGTATAGAACGCCGCCGCTGCCAGAAGGACGGGGAGAACCTCGGCGAGGATGAGCCGATCGGTGCGCTTAAGCATCCCGGCGAACGGCAAAGCTGATCTCCGCCCGGGCCCGCACCTCGTCCTCGACCTTGGCCTCGACGCGGGCGCGGGCGAGCCCCCGCCGGAAGAAGAGGAGCTCGCCCTCGAGGACAAGCGTATCCCCCGGAACCACCGGTTTTAGGAACCGGGCCTCGTGCACCCCGGCGAGGTAGGGGATCATTCCCGGCTCGAAGGCGGGGTGGTGCTGGATGCTGGCCACCGCCGCCTGGGCCATGGCCTCGATGAGGAGCACCCCGGGCATGATCGGGTGCTCGGGAAAGTGGCCGAGAAAATGGGGTTCGTTGAAGGTCACGTTTTTCAGCACCTTAAAGCGCTTTTCGTCGGCCTCGAGGATCCGGTCCACCAGCAGGAAAGGGTAGCGGTGGGGGAGGAGTTTCAGGAGTTCCACGGCTACCTCCGGAGCACGTTATCCGAGCTGACCAAGGTATCCTTGAGGACCGGGAGCATCTCAAGCGCCCGCCCGGTGCCCACCGCCACCGCATCGAGCGCGTTTTCGGCGACGAGCACCGGCACGCCGGTGGTTTCCTCCAGGAGCTTGTCGAGGTTTTTAAGAAGCGAGCCGCCGCCGGTGAGGAGGATACCCCGGTCAATGATGTCCGAGACCAGCTCGGGCGGGGTGTTCTCGAGGGTCTTCTTGACCTCGAGCACGATTTTGTCGAGGGGTTCTTTAAGCGCCTGGGCCACCTCCTCGGTGGTGATCTCCACGGTCTTGGGAAGCCCCGAGATCAGGTCGCGCCCCCGGACCTCGGCGATCAGGTTTTCGTCTTCCTTGGTGAGGGTGGCGGCGCCGATCCGGATCTTGATCTCCTCGGCGGTGCGCTCGCCGATCAGGAGGTTGTGCTGTTCGCGCACGTAGCGGATAATCGCTTGGTCAAACTCGTTGCCGGCGATGCGCAGCGACTCTGAGACGACGATACCCCCCAGCGAGATCACCGCGATGTCGGTGGAGCCCCCGCCGATATCCACCACCATGCTGCCGGTGGGTTCGGCGATCTCGATCCCCGCGCCGATCGCCGCCGCCAGCGGCTCCTCGATCAGGTAGGCCCGCTTGGCCCCGGCCTCGACGATAGCCTGGACCACCGCCCGGCGCTCGACCTCGGTGACCCCCGAGGGCACCCCCACCATGACCTGGGGTTTGAAGAAGCGGGACATCGGGGAGAGGACCTTTTTCAAAAACAGGGTGAGCATCTTTTCGGTGAGCGTGTAGTCGGCGATCACCCCGTCCTTCATCGGTCGCACCGCCACGATGTTCCCCGGCGTGCGCCCAAGCATGCGGTAGGCTTCGATCCCCACCGCCTTGACCTCTTTGGAGTCGCGCACCATGGCAATCACGCTGGGTTCTCTGAGCACGATGCCGCGCCCCTTGATGTAGATCAGCACCGAGGCGGTGCCGAGGTCGATTCCGATGTCCTCGCCCCTGAACATGTCGCTTCATTTTATCGGTCTGGGAAATGAGACCGGGGATAATACGGGCGTGCTGGTTTTTTCCGCTTTCCTCTTGGGACTCGTGGTGGGTTCGTTTTTGAACGTGGTGATCCACCGGCTTCCCAGGGGCGAATCCGTGGTTTACCCGCCTTCCCACTGCCCGGCCTGCGGCGCTCGGTTGGGACCCTCCGAGCTCGTGCCGGTGGTCTCCTACCTGGTGCAAAGGGGGCGGTGCCGCCACTGCGGGGCGCGGATCAGCCCCCGCTACCCCCTGGTCGAACTTCTTACCGGGATCCTCTTTGCCTACGCCGCCTACCGGCTCGGGCCTGGGCTTGAGCTCCCCTTTGCCTGGGCCTTCCTCGCCCTTTTGGTGGCGCTTGCCTTCATCGATATCGACACCTACCTGCTCCCGGATTCGCTCACCTTCGGCGGGCTTTTCCTGGGGCTCGTTTCGGGCTTCCTCCTCGGGCGTGGCGAGGAGGCGCTAAAGGGCGCGCTCCTCGCCGCCGGGCTCCTCGTCTTGATCGGCGAGTACGGGAGCCTCGTGTTGCGCCGCTTTCGGGACGGGCCGCCCTCGAACCCGGTCGGGTTCCACCAGGTGGGGCTCGCCGCCCTCGTGGGCGCGTTCGGCGCCGGGTACGGCGTCCTCGCGGGGCTTTTGAACTGGGCGGCGAACGCCCTTTTCCGGCGGGGCTTCCACCTGCCGCTTCCGCTCTCGCTTGGGCTTTTACCCCTCGCCCTTTTGCTCTCGCCCAAGGGGCTGCTCGAAGGGCTCGAAGGGGCGCTCGCCGCGGCCGGGGCGCTCGCCCTGCTCGGCGGGCTCTACTGGGCCTTCAGGCCGGAGGAAGAGGGGGACGACGAGCCGGTGGCGCTCGGCTTTGGCGACGTGAAGCTCGCCGGGATGCTCGGGGCTTGGACCGGGTTTTACCCCTTCCTGGCGGGGTTCTTTGTTGCCGTGCTCTCCGGTGCCGTGCTCGGGCTCCTCTTCCGACGGAGGAAGCTTCCCTTCGGCCCCTACCTCGCCCTGGGTGGGGCGGTCGCCTACTTCCACGGCGAGGCCCTGATCCAGGCCTACCTGCGTTTGCTCGGCTGGTAAGTTAAGGCCGTGGAGCAGCTTCTTGAGGTGATGCGGCGGCTCAGGGCGCCGGACGGCTGCCCCTGGGACCGAAAGCAGACCCACGAGAGCCTCGTGCCCTACCTGCTCGAGGAAGCGGCCGAGGCCGCCGACGCGATCCTCTCGGGCGACGTCGAGCGCATGAAGGAGGAGCTCGGGGACGTCCTCCTCCAAGTCGCCTTCCACTCGGTGATCGGGGAGGAGGAGGGGACCTTTTCCTACCCCGAGGTCGAGGAAGCGATCGTCGAAAAGCTCGTCCGCCGCCACCCCCACGTCTTCGGAGACGTCAAGGTCAAGGACGCCGACGAGGTCCTTCGGAATTGGGAGAAGCTCAAAGCGAAGGAGGGCAAGAAAAAGTCCCCCTGCGACGAGGTCCCGGCGGCGCTCGGGGCGCTCGCCCGGGCGCGGAAGGTGCAGGAGAGGCTCGGCGAGCCCCCGGGGGACGAGGCGTCGGTGCGGGAAGCCTTGGAAAAAGGCGACCTGGCCGAGCTACTCTGGCGGGTGGTTGCGCTCGCCCGCGCCCGGGGCGAGGACCCGGAGGCGGCCCTCCGCAAGGCGGTGGAGCGCCGTTGTTCGAGCCCGTCCCCAAGCGGCTGAACCCGCCTCCGGGGCTCCGCCCGGCGGCGGTTTTGGTGCCGGTCTGGGCCCCCGGGGAGCTCGCGGCTGGCGAGCTCCTCTTCACCGTACGGGCCTCCCACCTTCCCCACCACCGGGGGCAGATTAGCTTTCCCGGAGGGCGGCTGGAGCCAGGCGAGGGGCCGCTGGAAGCGGCGCTTCGGGAAGCGTTCGAGGAGGTTCGCCTTGCGCCCGAGCGGGTGCGGGTCTTAGGAGCCTTGCCTCCGGTGCTCTCGCCGGCGGGGTTTTGGGTCTTGCCGGTGGTGGGACGGATTTCGGAGCCCGCCGAGCTCGTGCCGAACCCGGAGGAGGTGGCCGAGGTCTTCTTCGCCCCCATCCCCGAGCTCCACGCCGCGCGGGCCTGGCCGGAGTGGCGGAGGGGCCGCTACGTCTGGCACTACCCTTGGCGGGGCCGAGACATCTGGGGGGTGACCGGGAACATCCTCCGCGCGTTTCTCGCTAGGCTGAGGGAGAAGGAGGCAGAATGAAGCGGGTCGCGATCTTGATCGAGGATCTTTTCAACGAGTTCGAGCTCATCTATCCCTACTACCGGGTGCAAGAAGCGGGTTTCGACGCGCTCCTCGTGGGTCCCGAGGCCAAGGTGTATAAGAGCAAGTCCGGGGTGGCGATGCGAGCGGCCGCCGCCGCCCGCGAGGTGGACCCCGCGGAGCTTGCCGGCCTCGTCATCCCTGGCGGGTACGCCCCCGACCGGCTCCGGCGGCACGAAGCGGTGCTCGAGCTCGTCCGCGCCGTGGACCGGGCGAAAAAGCCCATCGCCGCCATCTGCCACGCCGGCTGGGTGCTGATCAGCGCCGGGGTGGTGAAGGGCCGCCGGAGCCGGTCGGGGGCGTACCCGCCAGGGA
>JALUED010000150.1 GCA_027053145.1 Thermaceae bacterium
CGCTGGATCGCCTCCTCGCCGGCGGCTGGGTGCGGGGCGGGGCGCGGGTGCGTCCGCTCCCCGCCCTTTCGGCCTACTACGCGGCGACGCAGGGGCCCCCGCCCTTTGCGGTGGTGGCGCCGGCGCTTAAGGCCGCCCTCGAACTCGACCCCGAGGCCGCCTTTGAAGGGTATTTGCGCTACGGCCGGCCGGAGGCGGGTCAGGCCTTCGAGCGCTGGGCCGAGGCGGGGCTTGAAGAAGGCGAGCACGACCGGTTGGTGGAGGCTTGGAACCGGCTCCCGAGGGCCCACCGCACCCGGAGGGGCGCGCTCTTTGTCGCCCAGGCCGAGCGCAGCCGGGGGCGGCTTGAGGAAGCGCGGGCGCTCGCCCGTTGGGCGGCGGAGGAACCCGCGCTCTTTGCCGAGGCCCGGGACGTCGAGGGTTCGGTGCTCATCCACCTGGGCCGCTACCGCGAGGCCGCCGCCGCCTTCGAGGAAGGGCTGGAACACGCGGGTTCCGAGCTCGTGCCCCGGATGCTCGCCGGGCTTGGGGCGGCGCTGATCCGCGACGGACGCTTTGCCGAGGCCGCGCGGGTCCTTTTGCGGGTGGTGGGGGGGCAGCGCCCGTTGGAGGCCGGGGTGCTCGCTCGGGCCCAGCACAACCTGGGCATTGCTTTGCACCACCTCGGCGAGCTCAAGCGGGCGATTGTCGCCTACCGGGAGGCCCTGCGGCTCAAGGAGGATCAGGGCCCCCTTACCCAAGCCAACACGTTGCTCTCCATGGGGGAAGCCCTCCGGTTCCTCGGCCGCTTCGAGGAGGCCCACCGGGTTTTGCGCAAGGCGCTGGAGAAGGCCGAGGCCGCCCGCGAGTACCGGGCCATCGGCTACTCCGCCCTGAACCTCGGCGACCTCTACGTGGACGCCGGCTGGTTCGAGGAGGCCGAAGCCGCCTACCGTCGGGCGGAAGAGGTGCTAAAAGCGGCCGAGGACCCCTATGGCCTGGGCCTTTTGCACCTTGGCCGGGCAAGGCTTTTTCGGCGCCGGAGGCGGTCGGCGAGCGCGGCGCTTGAGCTTGAGCGTGCCGAGGCCTTGCTCAAGCGGGGGGCGAGCCCCGCCGAGCTGGCCGAGGTGTACCTCGAACGCGCCCTCCTCGGCACGTCCGACCGGCTTCGCTGGCTCGCCGAGGCTGAAGCCGCCGCCGGCGAGACCGAAAGCCGGCGCCTGCTCGCCCGCATCCGGGCCGAGCGGGTGCTCGCCGGCAAAGGGGACGAGGAGGCCGCGGACTTTGCCGCCCGCTATGCGCTCTCCGAGGACCTTCCCCTCTTGCTCGAGCCCCGCTACCTCCCGGTCTGGGCCCGGGCGGGAGAGGCGGGGAGGGCGGCGCTTGAGCAACTGGCCGGGGGCGTGGGAACGACGCGGGTCTACAGTCTGGGCCGGCTCGAGGTGGAAAGGGACGAGCCGCTTCGGCTTCCCACCCAAAAGGAGCTTTGGGTGCTCCTTTTCCTCTGGCTTCGCCCGGGGGAAGCCCCGGATGCGCTCTTTGCCGGGGCCAAAAATCCCAAAAAGCGGGTTCAGATCGCCGTGCACCACCTGCGAGGCGTCCTCGGCGAGGACTGGGTGCGCTCCCAGGGGGAGCGCTACCGGGCAAGCCCCCTGCCCGGGGTTTGGTGGGACGCCGCCCTTTTCGAGGCGGCCTGCCGCCACGCCGACCTGCCGCCCGTTCGGGAGCTGGCCCGCGCCCTCTACCGGGGCCCCTTCGCCCCCAAGGCCCCCTTCGAGCGGGAGCGCCGGCGGTACGCGAGGATCTTTGAAGAAGTTTTAGCCTAGAACGCTAGGCTTCTCGAAAGAAACGCCGCCCCAAGGCCAAAATGGGCCCTGGCAGGCTTTTGGGGATGCTATAATGCAGGTTGAGGGGTGGCCCCGGGGGCCGCCCGTTTGCTGAGGGAACCATGGCCAAGTACGACGCTTCCAGCATCAAGGTGCTCAAAGGGCTCGAGGGCGTGCGCAAGCGCCCCGCCATGTACATCGCCGGCCTCGG
>JALUED010000151.1 GCA_027053145.1 Thermaceae bacterium
GGATGACCTCAAGCAAGTGCAGGTAGCGCGGCGGGTTGAAAAAGTGGGTGCCGAGGAAGCGTTTCTTGAACCCCTCGCTCCGCCCCTCGGTGAGCACCTTCATGGGGATCCCCGAGGTGTTCGAGGAGACGATCGCGCCGGGCTTCAGGACCCTTTCAAGGCGGGAAAAGAGCTGCCTTTTGGGCTCGGGTTGCTCGATGATCGCCTCGACGACCCAGTCCACGTCTTTGAGCTTCTCCAGGTCGTCCTCGGTATTCCCAATCTCAATAAGGCGCGCCCGATCGGGGTCCATGAAGGCCGCGGGGCGCGCCTTCAACGCCCGCTCCAGGCCCTTCTTCACGATGGCGTTTCGGTCCTCTCCTTCGGCGGGGATATCGAGCAACACCACGGGGACGCCGGCGCTTGCGGCGAGGGCGGCAATCCCCGCCCCCATCGTGCCCGCGCCGACGACGCCGATCTTTCGGATGCGCATCTCTACCTCCTTATACCGAGTATAAATTTATACCGCGTAGCGCCTCGAGGGCAACTCGGGACCAGCCCTCGAGGCGCTCGGCTTCCGCCTCCACCTGGGCGAGGGGCACGAGCTCCCCGGAGAGCTTTTCCGCCTCCCGCGCCGCCGGCTTTTGGTCGGGCTCGACGAGGTAGAGCACCCCCACGTGCACCCGCTCCACCGGGGTGGCGTCGGTGAGAATGAGCCCGAGGCGGCGGACGCGCCTCGCCTTTACCCCGGCCTCTTCGAAGAGCTCGCGGTAAAGCGCCCAGGTGACGGGCTCGCGGCAGAGGTCCTCGGGGTTCACGTGGCCGCCGACCCCGATCGACAGCCGCCCCACCAGGCGCTTTTCGCCCCCCTTGGATTTTCGCTCCATCCGCCAGACCTTTCCCTCGTAGACGAGCACCGCGTAGGGGATGGGCTGGCGGTAGCGCTCGTCTTCTTCGACCCTCTCCCGGGGGTAGAACGCCCCCTCCCGGTTGATCCGCCTCCAAAGCACGTCGTCAAGCGGCAAGACCCAGCTCGCAGGCGGAGGAAGGCGGCTTGCCTCAACCGCGTAGACCAGTTCCACGGGTCCAAGGTACCCCGAAAGCGTTATACTAGACTCGGTAAAAACTTATACCGAGGCTAAAGGGATAGACTCGGTGGAAAAACCAAGGAGGTTCACAATGGATCGGCCCTGGTACGCCCACTACGACCCCGGCGTCCCCCGCGAAGTGGACTACCCGGAAAAACCCCTCTACCACCTCCTTGAGGCCTCGGCCAAACACTTCCCCGACCACCCGGCGGTGGACTTCCTCGGCCGCCGCATCCGCTACCGGGAGCTCTGGGAAGCCACCCGTCGCTTCGCCCGGGCGCTGGAGGACCTGGGCCTTGCACCCGGGGACCGGGTAGCGGTGATGCTCCCCAACAGCCCCCAGTTCCTGGTCGCCTTCTACGGCACCCTGCTCGCCGGCGGCGTGGTGGTGAACACAAACCCCCTCTACACCTCAAGCGAGCTCGCCCACCAGCTCCGGGATTCAGGGGCCCGCTTTCTCGTCCTCCTCGACCTGCTCTGGCCTCGTTTTGCGGAGATCGAGGCCGAAGTCCCCACCGAGGTCGTGATCACCACCGGGATCCAAGACGCCCTTCCCTTCCCTAAAAACCTCCTCTACCCCCTGAAGATGAAGCGCGAGGGGAAGTGGGTGGACGTCCCCGAACACGAAAAACGGTTCGACTGGAAGACCCTCCTGAGGAACACGCCGCCCGAGCCGAGGTCCGCCGAGCCCGGCGTAGACGAACTCGCCCTCCTCCAGTACACCGGCGGCACCACCGGGACCCCCAAAGGGGCGATGCTCACCCACCGGAACCTGATGGCGAACGTCCACCAGGTGCTCGCCTGGGCCCCGGGGCTCGTGCCGGGGCGCGAGGTCATGCTCGGGGTGCTCCCCTTCTTCCACGTCTACGGCATGACCGTCTCGATGAACTTCGGCATCGCGCTCGGGGCCAAGCTCGTCCTCCTCCCCCGCTTCGACATCAAGCAG
>JALUED010000152.1 GCA_027053145.1 Thermaceae bacterium
CCCTTGACCCCCTTTGCCGCTTTGAGCCTTGTCTGGCACGGGGAGGACCGGATCCTGCTCGACCCCACCCAGGTCGAGGACGAGAACGCCTGGGCCGACCTCACCGTGGTCGCCACCGAGGCGGGCGACGTGATCGAGGTCCACGGCGGCGGCGAGGGGCGGCCGGTGCCGCGGGACGTTTACGAGCGGATGGTGGCGCTTGGGCTTGAAAGGGTGCCCGAGCTCGTGCGAAGGGTGCACCAAAAGTTGCGGGAAAAGGAATAAGGCCCCCGGGTTTGGGGGGCCTCGCTTTTCCAGCGTTAGGGGCTCAGTAGCTCTTATACCACCATTTCAAGTCACCCGGTGCGCCAACATATATTTTGGTTGAGAGTTTTGTGCCCGAAACGGTCAGTTCATTAATGATCAGGTTCCATCCCTTCGCCAAGCTAAGGTCAAATTTGGTCTCGGCTTCGTAACCGTTCCCTGCGCATGTTACGGTGCCTTTGACGCTGACGTTTCGGTCTGCGTATGTGTATTGGCCAACTTTCAGTCCATTTTCAGGTCCATATTCGGTTAACTTATTGGCGAGTAACAAGGAACCTGTTGAATTCCCATTGTTCACCACGTTGAAATAGATGGCTGTAATCTTTGCATTGTTATCGCTAATCTGGACGTTGTCTTCGCAACCTGGGGGGGTAGAGTAATCGCCAAAGCGCTGAAGGATATGCTCCGGCGGGGTTTTTAGCCCTAACTGGAACTCCCCTTGGCTGTTGATCGTTCCCCGTGCGATTTCCGTCGCGCCTGATAGTGCGACGACTTGCGCTTCCTCTCCCGTCCAGTTTTGAACTTTCCCCTGAACGGTGGGCTCTTCCCCGAGATGGCCGGGGTTCGAAGGTGGCCCGAAGAGGTTGCACGCGGAGAGGAGCAACGTCCCAAGCAGACCCAAAGCGATCGTGCTGATCCATTTCCGCATAGCCGTTCCCTCCTTCGCCCGGTTGGGCGAAGATTATTGTAGTGCAGGTCGGAGGTATCCTTTGGGTCATATGAAGGTCATCCTTGCTACCACCAATCCGGGCAAGCTCCGGGAGCTCGAAAAGGGCCTTGCTCCGCTGGGTTGGGAGCTCCTGCCGCTTTCCAACTTCAAGGTTGAGATGCCCGAGGAGACCGGGATGACCTTCGAGGACAACGCCATTTTGAAGGCGGCCGCGGTGGCCACCCAGACCGGGCTTCCCGCCCTCGCCGACGACTCGGGCCTGGAGGTGGACGCGCTCGGAGGCGAGCCCGGCGTTTACTCGGCGCGCTATGGGGGGTTTAAGCGCGACGTCGAGCGGAACCTTTACCTGCTTGAGCGGCTCAAGGAGGTGCCGCCGGAAAAGCGCACCGCCCGTTTCGTCGCCGTTTTGGCCCTCGCTTACCCCGACGGGCACCTCGAGGTCTACCGCGGCGAGGTGGAGGGGTTGATCCTCGAGGCCCCTCGCGGGCACCTGGGTTTTGGCTACGACCCCCTCTTCTACGTGCCCGAGGCCGGTCGGACCTTCGCCGAGATGCTCCCGCGGGAAAAGGCCCGCTACTCGCACCGCGGCAAGGCGATCCGGGCGCTCCTTGAGGCCTGGAAGCACGGGCCACCGCCCCGGGAGATCCGGCCCATGGAGTAAGGCCGTTGGCCGCGGCGGGCAGGCGTGGTCTTGCGTTTTCCTTCCGTGACCCAAGTTCAGGCGTGGCGTGGGGTGCCAGGTTTGGGCCCACCTTCTTTGGGTATGCGGTGGGGCCCAAGCGCTGGCCGGCTTCCAGGGGTGAAGTTTCGCCCGGCCTGCCCACCGTTTTCCCTGGGCGGGGGCGCGGTCCCCTGCGATGGGCCTTCGAGCTTGAGGGGGTGGTGCTGGGTTCCGGCGCGGTAGGCCTCTCGGGGTTGCGCCCCGACTTTGCAAGGGCACCGGATTCCCGTTTCGATGCGCGTGGAGGGCCGTCCGTGGGGTGGTTTTTGAGGGGCTTTTGGTGCCAAGCGCCCGGGATTTCCGTAGGTACAACCTGGTGGTCTTTCCCGATCGAATCCGTACCGGTTCGTTATTGAGCCCGTTTGGGAAGAATCGTAGCGGGGATGGGGCGACCTCCCCGGTATGATCCTCCCGAGGCAAGGCGCGATGCGGCTCTATGGGTCTAAGATTGCGCTCTACCGGCTCTACGACCTAGCCGATGAGATCGAGCTTGACCGGCTGGACCTGCCCCGCACGCGGCTTGTGCGTCCCCGGAGCGCGGTCCGCTTTGGCGAGCCCCCGGCCGAGCTCGACCTGGGCCCGCGGCGCTTTTCCGGCTATCCCGGCCGGCTATCGGCCCGGATCTACCCCTTCGGGGTGGTGGCGTTAAGGCTTCGGCTCGACCTGGGGGAGGCGCTGGAGCTCGCGGTTTTTCGCGAGGCCGCCCTCGCCGTGCCCGAGGCCCCTGAGCTCGAGGCCTTCTTCGAGGCTGAGCTTGCCGGACTTCGGCGCGCACTGGCCCCGGCGGTTTCTCGGCCCTTTTCCGAGCCCGAGGAGGAAGAGTTCGCGGTGCTTTTCTTCGCCGGGACCGAGCCCGCCCTTCCCGCAAGCCGTCTCTTGGATGCCCTGCCGGTGGCCGAGCTCGTGCTGGGCGAGCGGGAGCGGTTTTCCCCGGGCGTGCTCGAGGAACTCCGCCGCTACGCCTTTTCCTACTCCGAAGAGGACCTCGCGGTCCTCGGCTACGAGCGGGTTTTGCTCTTCGACTCGGAGGGGATCTGGGACGTTGCCGACCTGGTGGAGTTCGTGCACGCCGAGCTGCTTGAACTCGCCTACTACGACCGCCTCCTCGCCGGGGCCCTCCGCGACCTCCCCGAGGCGCTTGCCCGCTACTCCCCCTGGCGCTACCGCCACTACGACTGGCTCCGCCGGCGGCTGATGCAGGTCCACGCCGAGGTCACCGAGGCCCGCTCGCGCCTATCCGAGGCGCTCAAGGCCACCGAGGACTTCTTCTACGCCCGGGTGCTTCGGGCCGCGGGGCGGCTCTACGGCGCCGACGAGCTTGCCGAGGCCACCGCCGAAAAGCTCGAGGTTCTCGCCGACCTCCACGCCAAGATCGCCGAGGAGCAGAACTTTGCCCGCGCGCAGGCGGTCGAGGTGGGCATCTTCGCCCTGATCCTCTTCGAGGTTCTCCGGGCGCTTTGGGGGGGCGGATGAAGGGCGGCTGGGCCGAGGAGGTGGCCCTGCGCCACCTGCTTGCGAAGGGCTACCGCCTGGTGGCAAGAAACCGCCGCACCCCCTTCGGCGAGGTGGACCTTTGGATGGAGGACCGCGGCACGCCGGTCTTCGTCGAGGTCAAGCAGCGGCGGAGCGGCCGCTTCGGCGCGCCGCTTGAGGCCATCACCCCCTGGAAGCTTGCGCGCATCCAAAAGAGCGCCCTCTTCCTCCTTGGCCGCGACGACCGGCCGTTCCGGGTCGAGGCGGTGCTGGTCTACGGCACCCCGGTGCGCCACCGGGTCGAGCACCGGGTGATCGAGCTGCTCTAACGCCGCCGGGCCAGGGTCATCCCGAAGAGGGCGAGCAGGGTGGTGTAGACGAGCAGCGAGCTCACCGCGCTTGCGATCCGGAAGTCCTCCCGGAGCATCTGGAAGAGCAAAAGGGGCATGGTGATCGTGCCAAACCCGGCCACCATGCTGGTGACCTCGAACTCGCCCATGCTGATGGCGAAGACGACGAGCGCCCCCGAAAGCACCGAGGGGAGCACGTTGGGAAAGAGCACGTAGCGAAGCCGCGCGAAGATCCCGGCCCCGCTCGCCGCCGCCGCCTCCATCAGGGGCCCCACGTCGAGGGTGGCGAGCCCGGCGTAGACCGAGCGGAAGAAGAAGGGAAAGCCGAGCGTCGCGTGGCCGAGGACCACGATCCAGAGCGTTCCCGAAAACGCAAGCGGCGGCCGGTTGAAGGCCTGCAAAAACCCAAGCCCCACCAGGATCGGCGGCACGAGGAGGGGCAGGATCTGCAGGAACCGCCGCACCGACTCGCCCGCCCGCCCCGAGAGGCGGTAGGCGGCGTAGACCGTGGGAAAGCCCACCGCCACGTTGATCAGCACCGAAAGGGAGGCGATGAGCAGCGAGAGCTTCACCGCCGGCAGGTACTGGGGGTCGGAGAGCACCCGGCGGTACCACTCGAGGGTAAACCCCTGGGGCAGGATCCCCTGCCAGACCACCGAAAACGAGTAGACGATGGGCACCAAAAGGGGCAGGAACAGGTAGAGCAGAAAGAAGGCGAAAACAAGCCAGCCGAGCGCCCTCACCGCCGCCACCTCCGTTCCCAGCGGGCGAGGATCCAAAGCCCAAGCCCGCTCGTCGCCATCAGCACCACCGCCAGGGCGTCGGCCTGGGGAAGGTCGAAGGACGACTCGCTGACAAGCGAGTAGATCTGAAGGGCAAGCAGGTTCTTAGCAAACCCGGTGATCGCAAGGGCGGTGCCAAACGCCCCCATCATCAGGGCCCAGACCACGCTGGAGCCGGCGAGGATCCCGGGCAGGATGTTGGGGAGGAGCACGTAGCGCCAGATGGCAAGCCCCGTTGCCCCCGAGGCCCGCGCCGCCTCGACGAGCTCGCGGCCCACCTGCTCGAAGACCGGGGTCATGACGAGGGCCACGAGCGGGATGTTGTAAAAGGGGAAGACCGCAAGCAGCCCGCCCCAGCTGTAGACGTTGAAGAGCCGGGGTAGCCCGAGGGCAAGGAGGATTTGGTTAAACACCCCGTTCCGCCCAAGGAGCACGATGAAGCCGAACGCCACCACCAGCCCGGAGAGGGTGACCGGGATCGAGTAGAAGGAAAGGAGGAGGTTTTTGAGCCTAAGGGGGAGCTTTGCCGTCCAGTAGCCGACGAAGGTGCCCCCCACGGCGGCGATCAGGGTCGAGGCGGTGACGAACCAAAGCGAGTTTTGCCAGGCCTCGAGGTAGGCGGGGGCGGTGAAGGCCTTCACGTAGCGGGCAAGCGTTAGCCCGCCGCCTTCGGCGAGCAGGCTGCGGACAACGATCACCGCCACCGGGTAGAGGTAAAAGAGCAGGATGAAGAAAAGCCCGGGGAGGAGGAAGAGGAGCTCGGGGTTTTTTCGGCGCATCCGGATCCTGGGTGGGGGCCGGGCCAAGAGGCCCGGCCCCCCTTTGCTCACTTAATCCGCTCGGCGTAGTACTTCTGGAGCGCTTCGGAGACCTCGGCCTCCTTCTTGTAGTCGAGGAAGACCGCGTTTTTGTAGGCCTCCTTGGGCGGGAACTTCTTCGCGATCTCGGGCGGAAGCTCGACGTCGGGGCGGATCGGGCTCACGTAGCCCTTGGCGAAGAGGCTCTGGCCGTACTTGGAGAAGATGAACTCAAGGTAGAGCTTGGCGGTGTTGGGATGCGGGGCGTTCCTAGCCGCGATGTTCCCGCCGCCGTTCGAGAGGGTGCCGTCCTCGGGGATCACCACCTCGGTGGGGAAGGGGAACTGGTCGCGCCACTTGAGCAGGTTGTAGTCGTAGTTGATCAGGATGCCCACCTCGCCGCGCTCGAACTTGGCGGTGGTGACCTTGGGGTCGGTGGAGCCGATGAGGCCCATTTCGTGGAGCTCGGCGAGGAAGTCCACCCCGGCCTTGTAGTTGTAGGGGTCGCCGGTGAGGGCGTAGGCGGCGGCCATCACCGTGGCCACGCCGGTGCCGGTGGCGCGCGGGTCCAGGTAGCTGATCAGCCCTTTGTAGGCGGGGTTTTTGAGGTCGCGCCACTTCCGCGGCACCTCCTTGACCAGGTTCTTGTTCACGATCCAGCCGAGCGTCCCCTTATAGGCGGCGTACCAGGTCGAGCCGTCCTTGCCCACGCCCCGCTGGGAGGCGGGGAGCTTGTCCCAGACCGTCACCTTGTAGGGCAGAGTGAGCCCCTTCTCGGCGAGGACCATGGCGAAGGCGGGCTTGAGGTCGGCGATGTCGTTTTTGGAGGCGTTCTCCTCCTGCATCCGCGCGAGCACCACCGCGCTCCCCATATCGATGTCCTGGTGGCGGATGCCAAAAAGCCGCTCGAACTCGGCGAAGATCTCCCCGTAGTTCGCCCAGATGTTGGGCATGCCGTAGGAGTAGATCACTCCGCCCTCGGCCCGGGCCTTGGCCGCCAGGTCCTTGATGTAGGGCGTGTCGAGCTCGGGTGGCAGCTGGGCCAGGGCCAGTCCGAGAAAGCCTGCCAGGATACCAACGAACCACTTCCGCATACCAAACACCTCCCTCTTTTTTTGCCTAAGGGGCCGCGCCCCTTTCGGCCGAACCTGGGAAGAAGGGGGCCCGCTCGGGGAAGCGGAACCGCACCCGCGCCCCCTGCCGGGGGGCCGACGCCGAGGGCACGTCGGCCTTGAGGACGGCGTCCGCAAAGGCGAGCTCCAGCCGGGTGACGGGCCCCAGGTAGGTGGCAAGCCGCACCACCGCTTCGAAGGGGCCCTCGGGGTCAAGCCGGAGCGCCTCCGGCCGGAGGACAAGGACCCCCGGCCCCTCGCCCTCGACCCGGATCCCAAGGGGCCGGTCCCGGTAGTGAAAGACGCCGCCTTTGGCCACGCCGGCAAGGAGGCTCGAGGTTCCCACGAAGCGGGCCACGAAGAGGGTTTTCGGGTTTTGGTAGACCTCGGTGGGGGTCCCAACCTGCTCGATGCGCCCCTCGTTCATCACCGCGATCCGGTCGGAGAGGGCGAGCGCCTCCTCCTGGTCGTGGGTGACGTAGAGGCTGGTGGTGCCGAGGCTTTGTTGGAGCCTTTTCAGCTCGCCCCGGAGTTCCTCGCGGATCTTGGCGTCGAGGGCGGAGAGGGGTTCGTCGAGAAGAAGCACGTCGGGCTCGCGGGCGAGCGCCCGCGCGAGCGCCACCCGCTGCTGCTGGCCCCCGGAGAGCTCGCGGGGGTAGCGGTGCTCGAGGCCCTCGAGGTGCACAAGCTCGAGGAGCTCAAGGACCCGCCTCTTCACCGCGTCGGCGGGGAGCTTTTTGAGCCGCATCGGGAAGGCGACGTTGCCGAAGACGGTCATGTTGGGGAAAAGCGCGTAGTTTTGAAAGACCATCCCCACCGGCCGCGCCTCGGGGGGAAGGTCGGTGACGTCGGCGTCGTCGAAGTAGACCCTTCCCGCGTCGGGCCGCTCGAAGCCGGCGACCATGCGCAGGGTGGTGGTCTTGCCGCAGCCCGAGGGACCGAGGAAGCTGAAGAACTCGCCGTCCTGAATGTCCAGGGTGACCTCGCGGGCGGCGACCACCCGCCCAAAGCGCTTGGTGAGCCGTTCGAGCCGGACCCGCGCCATGGATGCCCCCTAGAAGATCCAGGCTCCGCCGTTCACCTCGATCGCCTCGCCGGTGATGAAGTCGGCGTCGGGGCCGGCGAGGAAGGCGACCACGCCGGCGACGTCCTCGGGGCGCTCAAGCCGCCCAAGGGGCGTTTGGCGGACGTAGTCGGCGATCACCTCTTCGGGGGGAATCCCCCTTAGCTCGGCCTCGAAGTTCGCCG
>JALUED010000153.1 GCA_027053145.1 Thermaceae bacterium
CGCCGGGGGCAGGAGCCCGAGGTGCTCGGGCTCGCGGAAGTAGGGCGGGACGAAGGGCCGCCCCAGGCGCCGGAAGACCTCGGCCTCGGTTTCCGCCTCGGGCAGGGCCCCGAGGGCCTCGACGAAGACCCGGCTTCCGGTCGCCGCGAGGAGCACGGTGCCGAAGTTCTCTTCGCGGGCGGGAAAGACCTTCAAGGGCATCCCCTCGACGCGGCCAAAGAGGACACCTCCCTCCTCGCGCTCGAAGTGAACCCCGAGCGCCTCCCGCACCGCCTGGGGGTCCGCGCGCGCCACCAGGTCCACCCCGCCCACGGTCTCGAGCCCCCGGCGGAGGCTTCCGGCGAGCTCGGCCTCGATGCCGTGGGCGGCGAGGTCCGCAAGGACCACCCCCGCCGCCTCGAGCCCCACCGGATGCAGCACCCGCCGGGCGCTCTTGAGGGCGAAGCGGGCGGCGGCCACCGCCCTTTCCGCGCTCTTTTTGCCAAAGCCCGGAAGGGCGGCGAGCCGGCCGGTCTCCCCGGCCTCGATCAGGGCCTCAAGGCTCGTTATCCCCTCCTCCAAGAGCCGCCGGATCTTCTTGGGCCCAAGCCCCTGGACGGAAAAAAGCTCAAGCGCCCCCGCGGGCAGGCGGCCCTCGAGCTCCTCGAGGTAGGGAAACCCGCCGGTCTCGTAGATCTCGGATAGCAGCCGGGCGAGCGAGGGGCCGATACCCCGCACCCCGGAAAACCCCCGCTCGGCAAGGTCCTCCAAGGACTCGGGGCTCGCCTCCAGCGCCCGCGCCGCCCGGCGGTAGGCGAGCACGCGAAACTCCCCCTCCCCGAGCACCTCCATGAGGTCGGCGGCCCGCTTCAGGAGGGCGGCGAGGTCCTTTTTGTTCATAGCGGGTAGGCCTCGGGCTTGCCCGCCTTGAACACCACCGCCTCGGTATACCCCGCCTCCCGGAGGACGGTGCGGGCCTCGGCGAAGCGGTGGCCCACCTCGTCGGGGGCGTGGGCGTCGGAGCCGAGCACCACCGGGATGCCGAGCTCCCGGGCCCGCACCAGGATCGCCGGACTGGGGTAAAGCTCGCCCACGGGCTTGCGCCAGCCGGCGGTGTTGACGTCGAGGGCGAGCCCGGCGGCGGCGATCGCCTTCAGGGCCTCCTCGGCGAGGTCGAGGTAGCCCTCGGCGGGGACGTGGCCAAACTTCTTGGGCAGGTCGAGGTGGCCGATGGCGTGGAAGAGCCCACTCTGGGCGGCCCTGGCTACGAGCTCGAAGTAGTCGCGGTAGACCTCGCGGAGCTCGCGCCAGGCGAACTCCTCGACGTAGTCGGGGTGGTCGAAGCCCCAGGCGCCGATGAAGTGCACCGAGCCAATCACGTAGTCGAAGGGGTAGGCCTCGAGCACCCGCCGCACGTAACGCTCGGTGCCCGGGTGGTAGTCGGCTTCAAGGCCGATACCCACATAGAGGTCCCCGTTTTGCTCCCGCAGCCGCTCAAGCGTTGCCAGGTAAAAGGGCAGGGCCTCCGCCTCCATGCGGGAGCCGGGGTCGTACCAGCGGGGCATCGGCCCGTGGTCGGTGAAGATAAGGCCCGATAGCCCCCGGGCCCGGGCCGCCTTTAGGTACTCCTCCGGCGCCCCCACCGCGTGCTTGCATAGGGGGGTGTGGACGTGGGCATCGTACACGGCCTTAGCATAGGCGATGCTAGGCGTCGTTCTCCGCCCAGAGGTAGTGGGCCGCCACCGAGCGCCAAGGGCGAAACCGCTCGCCGAGGCGGGCGACCTCCTCCCGGGTTCCCAGCCCAAAGTGCCGCATCGCCTGCTGCACGAGCCCGAGGTCCGAGGCCGGCCAGACGTCCGGCCGCCCCAGGCCGAAGATCAAGACCATCTCGGCGGTCCAGGGCCCGACCCCTTTGAAGGCGAGGAGCCGCGCCCGCACCTCCTCGTCGGAAAGGCCCTCGAAGCCCGAGAACGCCCCCGCCGCCTCGGCCTCGGCGAGGGCGAGGAGGGTCCGCGCCTTGGCCCGGGAG
>JALUED010000154.1 GCA_027053145.1 Thermaceae bacterium
TCAACCGTTCCATGGCTGGGATTATAGAGGCTAAGCTAGCTTCGTGGCCTCAACGAACTTCGGCGAGGCGGTTTGGAAGCGGGGGCGAAGCTACTTCCGCCAGGGGCGGGTCTGGCACCGGATCCGCGGGGCAGGTCGGCTGGAAGCGCGGGTCCTTGGCGGCGAGGGGCGGACCTACGAGGCTTGGTTTGACCCGGAAAGCGGAGAGGGGTGGTGCACGTGCCCGGTTGGGGCGGAAGGGCGGTGTAAGCACGTGGCTGCGCTTCTTCTCGCGTGGGAAGTGGAGCCGGAGACGTTTCGGGAGGTCCCCGAGCTTAAAGGGCCCCTTTCGCGCTCGTTCGAGGCGCGCTTCCTTTCTGCTGAGGGGCCTCTCGAGGCCTCGGTCTACGAACGCGTTCTCGGGACGATCCGGCGCCTTTCCCGCCAGGGGTCGGATAAGGCGGCGGACCTCCTTTTTTCGGCCTGGAAGGAAGCAAGGCTTTTAGAACCCGCCCTTCGGCTTGCGCTGGAGCGGGGGCTTTGGCGCGTGATCCTGGACTCGGGGGAGGAGCCTTGGGCTTGGGAGCCTGGGGTCGGCCACTTGGCGCGCGCGCTATCCTTCTGGCCTGAGGCAGTACGCGAGGACGACCGCGCAGAGACCGCCGAGCTTTTGCTCGACCTTTTCAGGTACGCCCTGGATCGCGAGGAGGAACTAGCGGAGATCGCTGCCCGTGTCTTGCTTCGGGTCGTGGACGAGCGGGTCGCCGACCGGCTCGCGTCCCGGGTCTACGCCCTGCTTGAGGGGATGCGCGGCCCTGCGGCAAAACGGGTAGGCCGCCTTTATGAGGCGCTTTTGGCCCGAGCCGGCGAGCGCCTGGCAAACGACGCGCGGGCGCGGCTTTTGGAGCGCTCCCGGCGATGGCACGATCTCTTCGACCACTGGCTTGGCCAGGGGGAGGTTGAGCGGGCGCTTGAGGTGCTCGCGACCTCCGAGGAGGTGGATCCGGCGGAGGCTGCGCGTGCCTTCGTCGAGCGGGGCCTCGCTGAGACCGCGCGGGAGGCGCTCAAAAGACGTCCCGGATGGCGCCGCGACGTGTCCACCCTTTTCGCGCTTTGGCGAGTGAACGAGGCCTTGGGAGACGGGCGGGCGCTTCTTGAGACCCTCGAGGCCCTCTTTCTCCGCACGGAAAGCCCGGACGTTTACCGGGCCTTCCGGGAGGTCGCCGAGCGGACCGGGAGTTGGCCCGCGGTCCGGGCCCGCCTCCGCGAGCGGCTTTTGCGCGAGGGGAGAGTGGGACTTGCCTTTAGCTTGGACCTGGAGGACGGAGCGTTCGCGGACGCCGCCTCGCTCTGGCCCGAGATTAGGCACTGGATTGCGGCCCACGACCCTTGGCTGATCGCCCCCTTTTTGAAGGAAAGCGAGCGGCTCTTTGAAGGACTCTTAAAGCAAGATCCGCTCCGTGCGTCGGCGTTTGCCCAAGAGCTCGTAGCCTACCTCGTGCGCCTTCGCGCGCGGCCCTACTACGCCCGGGCGGTGCGAATCGCCTGGGCGGTCTGGGATGCCCTCCAAGACGACCCCAAGGCTGCTTGCTGGGTTTTCACCCTGCGTGAGCGCTACCCCCGTCTTCGGGCCCTGCACGAGGAGCTTTCTAACGTCGGGCTCGACAAAGCTGCGGACCAGTGCTAAAATCAAGGATGCCCAAGAGGTCGGAACCCTCCGTGAGGGCCCAAAACCTGGGGGCGAAGTTGGATTCGACGGGGTACGACCGACGGTGTGGCTGCGGGCCGAGGTCGCGGGTGGCCTCGTAAAAAACCCGCAAACGGCATAAGTGCCGACACCAACTACGCTCTGGCGGCTTAATCCCCGCCACCGCCCTAGCCAGCCCTGCCGGAGGCTCGGCTAGCAGGCGGACCCAAATCCGGCTCGGGCGGCGCGACGCCTCCTAAGCGCCGCCGACGTCCCAAGGAGGCTCGGCCGGGGACGCCTGTCCGTGGGCTAAGCCCCGGCGACACC
>JALUED010000155.1 GCA_027053145.1 Thermaceae bacterium
CGAGCTGGACCAGGAAGACCGCGGCGAGCCCTGCCTTGAGCGCGGCGAGGAGCTTTTCCGGCCCGAAGACCTCGGGGAACCGCACGCCGGAGGACTCGCTCACGCTTCGGAGCTCGACCCAGGTGTCCAGGGCGGCGGTGAGCGCGTCCTGCAGCCAGGAGGCAAGGAAGGGCGCATCGAAGGAGAGGTCCACGACCCACCATTTGCGGGGGGCACCGGTTCAACTCCAGTGCCGCCCACCACGCGTCCGGAGGGTTTCCTGGGTTTTTGCTCGGGCGGCGCGGGGCTTGGGTATGCTGGGCGCGATGTTTTCGCTGGAGCCCGCAGCGGGGTACCGACCATTAAAGGAGCAGGATCTCGTTGTCTTGGTCGGCCTCACCGGGGCAGGGAAGACGACCTTGGCTCGCGCGCTCGGGTACCCCACCTTGCCCAACCGGCGCGAGCTGACCGACCGCTACGTTCTCGGCGAGCCGGTAGCCGATCGGGTGGAGCGGTTCCGTCGGGTCGCGGCCTGGCGGGAGCGGCATCCCGGGGGGATTGCTGAGCTCCTTGCCCAGGGGTACGCGCCGCCAAGGCCCCTTTGGCTCTTCGACGGCCTCCGGGGCGAAGGGGAGCTTGCTTACGCCCTTCGCCACATCCCTCGGGCGCGGTTTTTGGTGCTTGAGCTCGACCACGGCACCCGCCTCCTCCGCCTCCTTACCCGGGGCGACGCCTTCGACCGGGCCGAGGCGGGGGGCGAAGACCTTTTTACCCTCGCTCGGGGGGTGGTCCCTGAGGCGGCGCTGAGGGAGGCCCTCCGGGTTGCGCCCATCGAGGAGGTCCGAAGGAAGCTCCGGATCGTCGTCGAGGAAGCGAAGAACTACAGCTATGAGGGGGTGCGCCGGGTGCTTGGGGAGAGCCCCCGGGCGCTCTTTTTGGACGCCCGAAAGCCTGTGGAGGCGCTCGCCGCCAAGGCCCGGGCCTGGCTGGAGGGAACCCGTGCGGGTCGTTGACCTGAGGCTCCGCTTTTTCCGGATCCCCCTTTCCGGGGAGCTCGCCTGGGGCCGCGTGAGCCGAATGGCGGCGCTTGAGCACGCCCTCGTTGAGGTGGAGCTCGAGGACGGCTCCGTCGGCCGGGGGGAGGTCGCGATCCGCCCCACGATCTACGGCGAGACCCCGGAGAGCGTCGTGGGGGCGCTTCGCTTCCTGAAGCCCGGGCTTCTCGGCCGGTCCATCGAGGACGTCCAGGGCCTTGCCGCTCACCTCGCTCGGCTTCCCGGCAACCTCGCCGCTAAAGGGGGGCTCGACCTTGCGCTTTGGTCGGCGCGGGCGGCGGCAAGGGGGATGCCGCTTTTTCGGCTCTTCCCGCCTGAGAAGGACCGGGTCGAGGTCGCCACCATCCTGGGCCTTGGCGACCTGGAGGCGGTGCTCGAGGACGCCGCCTTCGCCTTCGAGCGGGGGGTGCGGGTCTTTAAGGTCAAGGTGGGGCGGGACCTCGCTGCCGACACCCGGCGGCTCGAGGCGCTCCGCGCCCGCTTCCCCGGGGTCAAGCTCTACGCCGACGCGAACGAGACCCTAAGCAAGGAGGAGGCCCCCCGCTACCTAAAGGCCTGGCGCGCGCTCGGCCTCCTCTACGTCGAGGAGCCCTTGCCGGTGGAGGAGGTGCTTTCTCGGGCCGAGCTCCGTCGGCAGGGGATCCTTCCCTTGATCGCCGACGACTCCGCCTTTACCCCCCGGGACCTTGCCCGCGAGCTTGCCCTCGATACCTTCGACGTCCTGAACGTGAAACCCGCCCGCACCGGCTTCACCCAGAGCCTCGCTATGCTGAAACGGGCTGCGTTGGCGGGGAAGCGGGCGATGGTGGGAAGCCAGGCGTTTTCGAGCTATGGTGCCTACCACGCGATGTTGCTTGCGTTCCGCGGGGAGGTCACCGAGCCCAGCGAGCTCGCCTTCCACCTCAAGGCCGAGGGGGGCTTCTTCCCCTT
>JALUED010000156.1 GCA_027053145.1 Thermaceae bacterium
GTTCGGCCCTACCTCCTCGAGGATCCGGGGCCGGAGTTCCCCGATTAGGTAAAGGCTCCCGGCGACTACGACGAGGGCGCCGGGGTGCGCCCTCCGGGCGGCGGCGAGGGCCGCGTGGGGGTCCTCGACGACGTGGGCGTTTTCAAAGTGAGGAAGCAGGGTCTTGGGATCCGCGCTCCGCTCCCCGGGGTAGCGGGTGAGGTAGACCGCCGGAAAAAGGCCCTTTAGCGCCCGGGCCATGCCGCGGTGGTCCTTGTCGCGGCTTGCGGCGAAGACGAGGACCTTGGCCTCATCGGGGAAGTGGTCGGCAAGCGCCCGCGCAAGCGCCCGCGCCCCCTCGGCGTTGTGGGCGCCGTCCAGAAGGTAGGGACCAAGGCGCTCAAGCCGCCCAGGGTTTTGAAGCCGAGAAAGCCCGGATCGGATCGCCGCCTCGTCCGCCCCGAGCGCCCTTGCCGCCCGCACTGCGAGGGCGAGGTTTTCCCCCTGGTGGCGGCCGAGGAGGGGGGCGTCGTAGACCCGCCCGTCGAGCCCGAAGCGGATGCCCGAGCGCCGCGCCGCCACGAACTCGGGGCGGACGGGCTCAAGGGGGGTCCCTTTTTCTCGGGCGGCGGCGAGGAGGGCCGAGAGGGCCTCGCCGGTCGCGCTGGTGAAGGCGGGCACGTTGGGGCGGAAGATCCCCGCCTTTTCGCGGGCGATCTGGGCGAGGGTCTCGCCGAGGAAGGCGGTGTGGTCGTAGCCGATCGCGGTCACCAGGCTGAGCACGGGGTCGGCGGCGTTGGTGGCGTCGAGCCGGCCGCCAAGGCCGACCTCGAGGACCCCCACCTCCACCCCCTCCTCGGCGAAGTGGTGCATGGCGAGGGCGGCGCTCGCCTCGAAGAAGGTGGCGCCGGTGGCCTCGATGTGGGGCCTTAGCTCGCGGATGCGGGCAAGGAGCGCTTCCCCCTCGATCTCCCGCCCGTCCACCAGAAACCGCTCGGCGTAGCGGGTGAGGTGGGGCGAGAGGAAGAGCCCCGTCTTTCTGCCCGAGGCGGTGAGGATGGCGGCGAGCGCCCGGGCGGTGCTCCCCTTGCCGTTGGTGCCGGCGACGAGCACCGGGGCGAATCGCCGCTCCGGGTGGCCAAGACGCCGAAGCAACGCCCGGATGCGCTCAAGGCCGGGGCGGAGCCCCATCCGCCGCCGGGCGAAAAGCCAGGCGAGCTCAGCCTTCAAGGCGCTTTTGCGCGCAGTCCGCGCAGAGCCCTTCGAAGATGAGGCGGACCGCGTCGAGGCGGACCGCGGGGTTTTGCGCCTGGGCCTTTTCCAGGAGGCGGGGGAGCTCAAGCTTAAGGTCCTCCACCCGCCCGCAGGCGGTGCAGACCAGGTGGGCGTGGGGGTGGGTGAAGGCGTCGTAGCGGGTGGCGCCGCCGGTATGGAGGGCGACCACTTTGCCCTCCTTCACCAGCGCGTCCAACGTGCGGTAGACCGTGCCCAGGCTGATTGAGGGCACCTTCTTTTTAACCTCCTGGTAGATCCAGGCGGCGTCGGGGTGGCTCCGGGTGCTTTTTAAGACCTCCATCACCGCGCGCCGCTGGCGGGTCATTCTACGCATCGGCATCGAGGGCCTCCTTCAAAAGGTCTTTGCCACCCTGGTCCAGGATGTCGGCGGCGAGTTCCTCGCCGAGCTCGGCCGCCTCCTCGGGGGGACCGGCGATCTCGCCCCGGATGAGTTCGCTACCGTCGGGGGCGGCGACCATGCCCTCAAGCCGAAGCTCGCCCTCCTCCAGGTAGGCGAGCGCTCCGGCGGGGGCCAGGCATCCAGTCCCAAGGCGGGCCAGAAAGGCCCGCTCGGCGGTGACCCGGAGCTGGGTTTCGCGGTGGTTGAGGGAGTAGGCGAGCTCCTCGGCGAGGTCGTCGCCGAGGCGGACCTCGAGGGCAAGCGCGCC
>JALUED010000157.1:0-5035 GCA_027053145.1 Thermaceae bacterium
CCTCGCCCGGGAAACCGCGCCTCGACCCGGGGAAGCACCTCGCTGCGGAGGTAGGCGCGGTCCCGGGCGAGGTCGAGGTTGGTCGAATCCTCGCGCCAGGGGACGCCCCGCGCCTTTAGGTAGGCCCGGAGCCCCCGGCGCCGGGCAAAGAGCAGGGGCCGCTTCACCGCCCCTAGCTCCCGCCTTACGCCGAGCGCCCGGGCGGTGCCGGTAAAGAGCTGGAAGAGCACGGTCTCGGCTTGGTCGTCGGCGGTGTGGGCGGTGAGGATGCAGCTCGCGCCGTGGGCCTTCGCCACCCGGGCGAGGAAGCTATAGCGGACCTCGCGGGCGGCGGCCTCGAGGTTTTTCCCCTTCTCCCGGGCGATCCGGGCCACGTCCACCCGCTCGACCACCGCCGGAAACCCAAGCTCTTCGGCGAGCCGCCGGACGAACGCGGCGTCCTCGGCTGACTCTGGCCTAAGCCCGTGGTCGAGGTGGGCCACCACCGCCTCGCGGCCAAGCTCATGGACGAGGAACATGAGCGCCACCGAGTCGCCGCCGCCCGAGACCGCGAGCACAAGCTTACCCTCGGGGCAAAGGCTTTCGAGTTCGGCTTCAAACCGCGCCCTCACCAGGGGTAGCATAAGGTGGTGCGCCCCGACTTCGACGCCCTCCCCTACCTAACCGAAGACCTCCCGGGGACGGGCGAAAAAATCCGCGAAAAACTCGAGCACTTCCAGGTTGAAGAGGTTCCCGCCTACCTCCCTTCGGGGAAGGGCGAGCACCTTTTCCTCTTCGTGGAAAAACGGGGCCTCACCACCCGCGACCTGGTGGACCGGCTCATCCGCCTCGGCGTCCCGGAGGTGGGGATCGGCGTCGCCGGGCTTAAGGATAAGCACGCTGTCGCCCGCCAGTGGCTCTCGATCCCCGCCCGCTACGAGCAGGTGCTCAAGGCGTTCGAGGAGCCTGGGGCGATCCGAATCCTCGCCGCCGAGCGCCACCGAAACAAGCTCAAAACCGGACACTTAAAGGGCAACCGCTTTCGGATCTTCGTCAAAGGCGCGAACGCCGAACGGGCCGAAGCCGTCCTCCGCCGGCTTAAGGCAAAGGGCCTTCCCAACTACTACGGCCCCCAGCGCTTCGGGCTTTACGGCAAAAACCCTGAGAAGGGGCTTGAGCTCATCCAGGGCAAGAAGGCCCGGGGCCGGCCCTGGCTTAAGCGGTTCCTCGTGGGGAGCGTGCAAAGCCTCCTTTTCAACGCCTACCTCGCGGAAAGGCTGCGCCGGGACCTCTACGACCGCTTCCTCAAGGGCGACGTGGCGAAAAAGCACGCAAGCGGCGGGGAGTTCATGGTCTTGGACCCCGAGCGGGAAAACCCCCGCGCCCAGGCCCTTGAGATCAGCCCCACCGGGCCGCTTTTTGGCAAGAAGTACTTCGAAGCCGAGGACGCTTCCCGCGCCCTCGAGGACGAGATCCTCGAGCGCTACGGCCTCAACCGCGCCGACTTCACCGCCCGCCGGGGGGCCCGGCGCCCGATCCGGGTGCCGCTCCTTGAAGCCTCGGTTGAGGCTGCAACAGGAGGCGTTTGGCTTGCCTTCTTTTTGCCCAAGGGCAGCTACGCGACGAGCCTGCTCCGCGAGGTGATGAAGAAAAACCCCGAGGCCGAAGGCCCCGGGGATCCGGCCCGTGGGACGCTAGAAGCGCAAACCGAGCTTTAACGCGACAAAAGGCCCTTTGAAGGCGTCCTTCTCGAGCTTAAAGGCGTAGCCCGCATCCAAGCCCAAGAAAGCCGGAAGCGGAAGGGTCCCCACGTCGAGGTCGAACTCGGCATCGGCCCGCACGAATCCATAGAACCCGCCGGCGTACCCTACGCCGGCGCCGCCGCCCGCACGTAGCCCCTCAAGCAGCGGAAGCGAGGCCAGGTAGCGCATGCCAAAAGCGGCGTCCAGCCCACCCCGAGCGTAGCCGAGGTCCAGCGTGGGGCGGAGCGCCCCCACCGGCGGCTGGAATAATAGGCAATCCCAGGAAGCCTCCAGGCCAAAGGCCGCGCCCCCAGCGTAGCCTCCGCGAAGGGCTGCGGAAGGATGCGGATTCCCAAAGGCAAGCGCCAGGGAAAGCCCAAACAAAAGCCCAATCGCCAGCACGATCCGCTTCATACCCATCACCTCCCACCCCTACCCTACCGCAAAGGCCGGGGCATCTGCAGGAAAAAACCCGTTTAAAATGACCCCCGTGGCGGTAAAGCGTCCCCTGGAAACCTCGTGGTACCGGCTTCTTCTTTTAAGCTTCCTAATTGGAATCGTTGCGGGATTCGGCGCTATCCTCTTTAACTGGATGGTGCAGGTAGGACACCAACTCTTCCTCGAAAACCTCGCCCACTACCGCCCCCCGACCGAGGGGGGGGAGGGGCCCGAGTTTGGGCCCTATAGCCGCCTCTTGATCCCCCTCGTCACCGGGCTCGGCGGACTGATCGCAGGCTGGCTCGTCTTCACCTTCGCCCCCGAAGCCGAGGGGCACGGCACCGACGCGGTGATCCGTTCCTACCACGAGCAGGGCGGCTACATCCGTCCCCAGGTGCCCCTGATCAAAACCCTGGCCTCGGCCATCACCCTGGGCTCGGGCGGCTCCGGCGGCCGCGAGGGGCCGATCGCCCAGATCGGGGCGGGCCTCGCTTCGGTAACCGCAAGCTGGCTCCGGCTTTCCGACACCGAACGCCGGATCCTCGTCCTGGCCGGGGCCGGCGGCGGCATCGGCGCGGTCTTCCATGCCCCCCTAGGCGGGGCGCTTTTTGCCGCCGAAGTGCTTTACTCCAAGCTCGACTCCGAAAGCGAGGTCTTGATCCCAAGCATCATCTCAGCGGTCACCGCCTATTCGGTAGCCGGCTACGTAAGCGGGTTCGGCTCGCTCTTCCACTTCCGGGTGGACCACTACAACCAGCCCGAGGTGCTCCCCTTCTACCTCCTCTTGGCCCCCCTTTCCGCCGGGGCAGCTTGGCTTTTCGTCCACCTCTTCTACGGCACCCAAGCCTGGTTCCAAAGGCTTTCGATCCCCCGCGTGCTGAAACCCGCCCTGGGCGGCTTTCTGGCGGGTTTGCTTGGGGCATTTTTGCCCCAGGTGCTTTCCGGCGGCTACGGCTGGATTCAGATGGTCTTTGAAAACAAACTGCCCTTTTTGATCCTTTTGCTCATGGCCTTCGGCAAGATGGTCGCCACCTCGCTCACCATCGGCTCCGGCGGCTCGGGCGGCGTCTTCGGCCCCAGCGTCTTCATCGGCGCCGCCCTAGGCGGCGCCTATGGGCAGGCGGTGGCAACGCTCTTTCCCGGCCTTGGGCTCAATCCGGTGGACTTCGCCCTCGTCGGGATGGCAAGCTTTTTCTCCGCAGCCGCTAAAACCCCGCTTTCCACCATCGTCATGGTCACCGAGATGACCGGGGGCTACGGCCTGCTCGTCCCCCTCATGCTCGCAAGCTTCACCTCCTTCATCCTCCTCCGCCCCGAGATCACCCTTTACCGCTCCCAGGTGCCCGAGCGCGTGGACAGCCCGGTGCATGCCCACGAGTACATCCGCCTCGCCCTCACCAGCCTGGCCGAGCGCGGCCTACCCATCCCCAAGGACGTGCCGCTGCCCCAGGTAGCGCGGCTGCTTGAGACTGGGCAACCGGTCCCCCTCGACCCCGAGGGCAACGAGATCGCCTTCGCCATGCACCTCCACGACGACCATCCCTGGGTGGGTCGGCGGATCGTCGAGCTCGGCCTGCCCCCCGACGTTTTGGTGATCTCGGTGCTCCGGGAAAAAGCAAACCGGGTAATCGTGCCCCGGGGTCACACGCGGCTTGAAGCCGGCGACACCTTGATTTTGGTGGGCCCCCCCGAGGCGCCCGCCGACGTCGAACGCGCACTCGGCGTGGGCGGCAAAGCCGAAAGCGAGTAACCTCAGCCGAGGAGGCAGCGGCGAAGGGCCTCGGTGTTGGGCGCGGGGCAGACGGCCTCAAGCCCCATGCGGTCTTTGAGCACCTCGCCCACCTGCACGCCGTAGCCCCGGGTGAGCACGCGGTAGCCGTCGAGGTTCAGCATCATGATGAGCCCCACCACGAACTCTGCGTCCTCCTCCGGGGATAGGGGCACCCCCTCGGTGCGGCCCCGACCGGGAAGGTCCGGGATCAGGTAGCGAAACCCCTTGGGCAAGGGCTCCTTCCAATCCTCGGCCGAGGCCCCAAGCAGGATCACCGCCGGCCCCTCGCCGAGATCGTCGTAGACCAGGTTGGTGCCGTAAAGATGGATGTAGGCCATCAGGACGGCGCCTCCGGCTCAAAGCGAAGGAGCGGCTTGGCCGCTGGGGCCTCCTCGTCCTCCTCCCGCCAGTGGACAGGGCCCTTCAAAAAATCCTCGTAGCGCTCAATGAAGCCTCTGGCAAGCGCGGCGGCTTCAGGAGGGTTTTCCCAAGGAGCGAAGTGTCCGGCACCCTCAACCGTCACCAGCATGCCCTTGAGCTCGGGAACCCACTCGGTTGCCTCGTGGCCGTAGCGCATGGGGGTGAAGACGTCCTCGGCACCGACGGCGACGAGCACCGGCGCAGTTAGGCGGCGGAGCCACTTGCGCGCATCGCCAAGCTCCCGAACCCCGCGCACCCAGGCCCCAAGGTCCCGCCCGGCGAGCCCCTCGGCCCAGGCCTCGATCTGGGCCCGGCCGCGGGCGAGGAGCAGCGAGCCAAAAAACCAGGGGGCGGCGGCGGCGACAAAGGCCTCCCGGCCGCCGAGCTCGAGGGCCACCTCGAGCGCGCGAAGCCGAGCAAGCAGAGCGTCGTCGGCCCGAAAATAGGGGGAAAAGAGCACAAGGCTCCGGGCCCCCACCTCGGGGGCAAGCCGCACCGCGGGAACGGCGGCCTCGGAAAAGGCCACGAGGTGCGCCCCCTCGGGGATCCGCCCCCGCCAGGCCTCCTCCGCCCGGGCAGGGGTGGGTTGAGGCTCGGCCTCAAGGAGCCGGTAGCCGGCAAAGGCCTCCTTAAAGGCGGCGAACCCCGCCGGCGGGCTCAGGTAGCCGGGGAGGAAGACGATCGT
>JALUED010000157.1:5045-7178 GCA_027053145.1 Thermaceae bacterium
CTTCGAAGGCGGGCTTGGGAAGACCCTCGGAATCGAGATTCTAGAGCTTGGGAAAGAACGCGCCCGGGCGCGGATGCCCGTCACCCCCGCCCACCGGCAACCCCTCGGCTACCTCCACGGCGGGGCGAGCGCCGCCCTCGCCGAGCACCTCGCAAGCCTTGCCGCCCACCTCCACGTACCCGAAGGGTACGCCGCCTTCGGCGTCGAGCTAAACGCAAGCCACCTTCGAAAAAAGCAGGACGGCGAGCTTTTGGCCGAGGCCCGGCCGCTCCGCGTCGGCCGCAGGCTTCAGGTCTGGCAGGTGGAGATCGCCGACGAGGAGGGGCGGCTCATCTCGGTCGCCCGGGTCACGCTCGCCGTCGTCCCGCTTGACACCGGCGGCCAGCCGGCATAAGTTTGCAGCATGAACGCTGCGGGGAAAGGGGGGATCGGCGTGGAGGACGGCTATCCGGGCTATCCCCCTTTCCCGGTTGAGAAGGCGCGGTTTTAGCTTCCCAAAGCACAAGCCGGAGGAAGAGGTAAAGCCATGCTGATCGTATTGAAGAAGGAAGCAGGCGAGGAGGCGCTTACCGAACTCAAGCGCGAGCTGGAACGCTTTGGTTTCCGTCCCCACGTCTCCCAAGGCGTCGAGACCACCCTGGTGGGCGCGGTGGGCAAGGGCCCGACCCCGGAGATCATGGAGCACTTCCGGGCTCTCCCCTACGTCGCCGAGGTGATCCGGATCTCCAAGCCGTATAAGCTTGCGAGCCTCGAGGTCCACCCCCTGCCCACGGTGGTTCCGTTCCCCACCGGAAAAACCGGCGGGGGCCACTTCATGGTGGCGGCCGGGCCCTGCGGGGTGGAGTCCCGCGAACAAACCCTCACCGCCGCCCGCTACGTCAAGCACCACGGCGCCCAGATGCTCCGGGGCGGCGCCTTCAAACCCCGCACCAGCCCCTACTCCTTCCAGGGCCTCGGCGAAGAGGGGCTCAAGATCCTCGCCGAGGCGCGGCGGGAGACCGGCCTTCCGGTGGTCACCGAGGTCACGAGCCCCGACAAGGTCGAGCTCGTCGCCGAGTACGCCGACATGCTCCAGATCGGCGCCCGAAACGCCCAGAACTTCGCCCTTCTAAAGGAGGTGGGACGCTCGGGGAAGCCGGTCCTCTTGAAGCGGGGCATGAGCATGACCCTGGAAGAGTTCCTGATGAGCGCCGAGTACATCCTCTCCGAGGGGAACGAGCAGGTCGTCCTGGTGGAGCGAGGGATCCGCACCTTTGAAAAGGCCACCCGCTTCACCCTGGACGTCTCCGCGGTGCCGGTGCTTAAATCCTGGACCCACCTTCCGGTCTGGATTGACCCCAGCCACCCGGCGGGCAAGCGCGAGTGGGTGACGCCGCTCGCCCTCGCCGGCGTGGCGGCGGGCGCCGACGGCCTGATCGTCGAAACCCACCCGAACCCCAAGGAGGCGCTTTCCGACGCGGCCCAACAGCTCAACGAAGAGGAGTTCGCCGAGCTGATGAGTCGGCTCAAAGCGCTCCTTCCGGCGGTGGGCAAAAACCTCGATGCAACCCCGGTACGCTAGGGTCGGCGTCTTTGGCATTGGACTACTCGGCGGTTCGGTGGCGCTTGCGCTCAAAAGCCGCTTCCTCGCCGCCGAGATCCACGCCTACGACCGCGACCCCGCGGTGCTCGAGGCGGCCCGGAAGCTCGAGGTCGCCGACCAAGTGCACACCGAGCTCGGCGACTGGATCGCCGGGCTCGACCTCGCCGTCCTCGCCGCGCCGGTCGGGGCCATGCCTGCGCTCATCCGGGCGATCCGCCCCTACGCCCAAAAAGGCACCCTCTTCACCGACGTAGGCAGCGTCAAGGGACCGGTGGTCGAGGCCGCCCGGGTGCTACCCCGCTTCGTCGGCGGCCACCCGATGGCGGGGAGCGAGCGGGCCGGGGTGGAAAACGCCCACGCCGGGCTTCTTGAGAACGCGGTCTGGGTCCTCACCCCCACCGAGGCCACCGACCCCGCCGACCTGGAGGAGGCCGAGGCCCTGGTCAGCGAGCTCGGGGCCTACCCCCTCGTCCTCGACCCCGCGCTCCACGACCGCCTCGTCGCCCGGGTGAGCCACCTCCCCTACCTGCTCGCGGTGGCCCTGAACCTCC
>JALUED010000158.1 GCA_027053145.1 Thermaceae bacterium
GAGCATCGCCGGGTGCACCAGCGCCTCGTGGTAGATGTACTCATCCCGCTCGGTAGACTGGACCTCGGCGTCCAGCATCAAGACCTTGCCGAACCCCTCGCTCTCGTAAAGGAGGTACGTCTGATAGGGGGTCTTCCCCTGGGCGAGCACCCGCCCCACCCGACGCAGAAGGGACTCTTCCGGGGTGATGTGCTCGATGAAGTGCAGGCCGTAGGCCATCCCGACTCCTTTCTACCCCGGGTGCCGGCGGTAGCTGAAGGCGTCCTTGCGCCGGGCGCCGAAGGCCTCGGCGAGCCCAGCGAGCACCTCGCCGGCGTCCGCCTCGCGGTAGAAGTAGAGGTCCAGGGTGGCGGAGGCGTCGTCCTCGGGCCAGGTGTGGATCATCACCGCCGCCACCGGGCTGAGCGCGGCCGCCGAGAGCCCCTGGGGCTCGAACTTGTAGACCACGCTCCGGATCGTGGACTCCTCCGCCCCGAGCCGCTTCACCGCGTCCCGAAGCGCCCGCTCCACGAGCGCCGCGTCCTCGAGGCGATCCACGTCGCAGCCGTAGATCTCCCCAACCCAACGTCCTCCCGATACCTTTGCCACGAAAAGCCATGCTACCACCTGGGGTAGGCTCACGGTATGCGGGTTTTGGTCTTGAACGCCGGCTCCTCAAGCCTCAAGTTCGCCCTAACCGACGCATCCGAAGAGCGGCACCTCCTCCGCGGCCGGGTGGAGCGGGTGGGCGAGGCAAAGAGCCTTTTGGTCCTCGGCAAGGAGGAAATCCCCGTCCGCGCCAAGGACCACCGCGCCGCCCTCCAGGCGGTAATCGAGCACGCGGAGCTCGGCCCCATCGAAGCGGTGGGGCACCGGGTGGTCCACGGAGGCACGATCCGGGAAAGCCGACCGGTGGACGACGCGCTCCTCGAACGGATCCGGGCCCTCATCCCCTTGGCGCCGCTCCACAACCCGGCGAACCTCGCCGGCATCGAGGCGGCAAGAAAGCTTTTTCCGAACGTCCCTCAAGTTGCGGTCTTCGACACCGCCTTCCACCAGACCCTCCCCCCCGAGGCCGCCCGCTACGCCCTGCCCGCCGAGCTCGCCGAGGCCGGCTTTAGGCGCTACGGCTTTCATGGCATCTCCCACGCCTTCGTGAGCCGAAAGGCGGCCGCGCTCCTTGGGCGGCCGCTTGAAGACCTCCGCCTCGTCACCCTTCACCTGGGCAACGGCGCGAGCGCCACCGCGGTCAAGGGCGGGAAAAGCGTCGCCACCTCGATGGGGTTTACGCCCCTGGAGGGCCTGATCATGGGCACCCGACCGGGCGATCTGGACCCTGGCCTCGTGCTCGCGATCGCGAAGGAAATGGGGATCGAGGAAACCGAGCGGCTTTTGAACCGGGCCTCGGGGCTAAAGGGGCTTTCCGGCCTTTCCCACGACCTGCGCGACCTGCACGCCGCGGCCGCGCGCGGGCACGAGGGGGCGAGGCTCGCGCTCAGCGCCTACGTACGCCGGATCGTCTTCTACGTCGGCGGCTACGCCGCCCTCCTGGGCGGGATCGACGCCCTCGTCTTCACCGCCGGCGTGGGGGAGAACGACGCCTGGGTGCGGGCCGAGGTGGTGCGTGGCCTCGGCCACCTGGGCTTTCGCCTGGATGAAGCGAAGAACGCCGCCGGTGGTCCGGCGATCACCCGCGGGCAGCCGGTCGCGCTGGTCGTGCCCACCGACGAGGAGCTCGAGATCGCCCTCGAGACCCGCCGGGTGCTCACGGGGCGATGAAGAGCTGAAAAGCAAGCATGCCCACGATCGCAAGCGTCACCGTCGAGGCCACGAGCTCGCTCGGGGTGTCCTCGAGGGCGTCGGTCAGGATCTCGGAGAAGACGAGCCAGATCATCGCCCCAGCAGCAAAGCCCAGGCCAAAGGGCAAGAAGGGCTTGAAGACCTCGACAAAAAGAAAGGCGGGCACCGCCATCAGGGGCTGAGGCAGGCTCGAAAACACGCTCCAACCGGCGGCCTTAACCCAGTGCACCCCCCGGGGTACCAAAACCAGGCTGATCGCAAGCCCTTCGGGGATGTTGTGCACCGCGATCGCAAGCGAGATGAAGGCGCCGAAGGCCTCGCCGGCGCCAAAGGAAACCCCCACCCCCACCCCCTCGGCGAAGGAGTGGGCGGTCATGACCAGAACGATCATCAGGGCCTTTTTGGCGTCCACCTTGGTCATCTGGCCCCAGTTGATCCCGCCCCGAGACTCGATCCAGCGGTGGCTCAAAAGGATAAAAACGAGCCCGGCGACGATCCCCGCGAGGGTGCGGGAAGGCGAAAGCGGAAGTCCCTCGTAAATAAGAGAAAAGCTCGCCGCGAGCATCAGGCCGGCCGCCACCGCGTTGGCCATCCCCAGCCAACGCTTGGAAAACTTCCGGGCGAGCGCAAAGGGCACCGCGCCAAGCCCGGTGGCCAGCGCGGTCAGGAAAGCGTACAAAAAAACCTGAGCCGCCACCGAGGCCCCCTAGAGCGCTTCCTCCAACGCGCCGAGGATCTCGATCACGGTCCGGCCCCGCGCGGTGAGGGTGTATTCCACCCGGGGCGGCACCTCGGGATAGGCGATCCGCTCGATCAGGCCCAGCTCGGTAAGCTCCTTCAACCGCTCGGAGAGCGTCCGGGGGCTCACCCGGGTGTTCCGCTCCAGGTGGGTAAACCGCGTGGGCCCCTCGGCCACCGCCCGGAGGATTTCCCATCCCGCTTCCCGGGAAACCGCTTTGAGCACGCTGCGGAAGGTGACGTCCCGGCGCATACCTGGCGAAGTATACGCTATGGCGGAGGAATAGAGCAATCGCAGAAAAGCAAAGCTACTTTTGGGGCCGTAACCCGTTAGGATAAAGCCGTGCGTGACGAGCCTAAACCCGACTGGCTCGACTTCCTCGCCCTGACCCTCGCCGCCTACGAGCTTGTGCTCCCGGCGCTTCTTTTCATGCTGCTCTTGGCTTTTGGGGCGGTCTTCTTGCTGAAACTCCTCGCGGGGTAGGGATCCGGCATGGAGGGGCTTTTCGAAACGCTTCCCGAGGACTACCGCAAGCGGCTGGGCCGGCCTGGGGAGTACCCCTTTACCCGAGGGATCTACCCCCGGATGTACCTTGAACGCCTCTGGACGATGCGCCAATACGCCGGCTTCGGCAGCGCCGAGGAAACCAACCGACGATTCCGCTATTTGCTCGCCCAGGGCCAAACCGGCCTTTCGGTGGCCTTTGACCTGCCCACCCAGCTCGGCCTCGACCCCGACCACCCGCTTTCGGTGGGTGAGGTGGGCCGGGTCGGGGTCTCGATCGCTACCGTCGAGGACATGGAAGAGCTCTTCGCCGGCATTCCCCTTGACCAAGTGACCACCAGCATGACGATCAACGCGCCGGCGATGATGCTCCTCGCCATGTACCTGCTCGTCGCCGAGCGGCGGGGCATCCCCTGGGAAAAGCTTGGCGGCACGGTGCAAAACGACATCCTGAAAGAGTACGTCGCCCGCGGCACCTACATCTACCCGCCCAGGCCTTCGATGCGGCTCGTCACCGACCTTTTTGCGTTTTGCGCGGAGCGGGTCCCGCGCTGGAACACGATCTCGATCTCCGGCTACCACATCCGCGAGGCCGGGTCCACCGCCGTCCAAGAGGTCGCCTTTACCCTGGCAAACGCCAAAGCCTACGTCCGCGCCGCCCTGGAGCGCGGACTTGCGCTCGACCGGTTCGCCCCCCGCCTCAGCTTTTTCTTCGCCGCCCACAACGACATCTTTGAGGAAGCCGCCAAGTTCCGGGCCGCGCGAAGGCTTTGGGCCCGAATCATGCGCGAGGAGTTCGGGGCGAAAAACCCCAAATCCTGGATGCTCCGCTTCCACACCCAAACGGCCGGCTCCACCCTCACCGCCCAGCAGCCCCTCAACAACATCGTCCGGGTCGCCTACCAGGCGCTCGCCGCTGTGCTCGGGGGTACCCAAAGCCTGCACACCAACGCCTACGACGAGGCCCTCGGCCTGCCCACCGAGCAGAGCGCGCTGATCGCGCTAAGGACCCAGCAAATCCTGGCCTTTGAATCTGGGGTCACGCGGGCGATCGACCCCGCGGGCGGGTCCTTTTACCTTGAGCACCTGACCGACCGGATCGAGGCCGAGGCCGAGGCCCTGATCCAACAGATTGACGCGATGGGGGGCGCGGTCGCCGCGATCGAGGCGGGGTTCGTGCAGAAGGAGATCGAGGAATCCGCCTGGCGCTTCCAGCGGGAGGTGGAAGAGGGCAAGCGCGTCATCGTCGGCGTGAACCGCTTCACCGTCGCGGAGGAAACCCCGGTTCCCGTCCAAAAGATCGACCCCGAGGTGGGCCGGCGGCGGGCCGAAGCGATCCGCCGCTACCGGGAACGCCGGGACCAAGCGGCGGTCAAAGCCGCCCTTTCCAAGCTCAAGGAAGCCGCGAAGGGCGACGCGAACCTTTTCCCCTTCGTCCTCGACGCCTTCCGCGCCCGCGCCACCCTGGGTGAGGTGGCGGGAGCGCTCCGAGAAGTTTTCGGCGAATACCAGCCCAGCTACTAGCGGCGCCTTAGCAAAAGGGCGTTCGTTAGAAAAACGAAGGTGAAAAGGAGCAAGACCCACTTAAAGAAGGTCAGGTAACCGGCGAGCACGGCGAGCGCCGGGCGCACCCGCCCGAGCTCGGCAAGCAAAAGGAGGTTTTCGCCCAAGTCGGCGAGCGCCGCCGCGAGCGGTACCCCAGCGTAGGCGGGCGAACGGTAGAAGTGGTAGACCCAACCGGAAAGGGCAAGTCCGTAGACCGCGGCAAAGCCCAGGTCAAAACGCAGGAATGCCCCGTACAGCGCCCGGCCCCGCTCCCCTAGCGCCCCCAAGTACCCGGCGAGCCGCTCGGGCACGTAACCCCAAAACCAAAGGTCGGGCGGCGGTCCGGCGAGGGCGAGGATCGGCGGCATGAGGGCGAAAAGCAACCCCAAGAAGAGCAAAAGGGAAAGCGCCCCCACCCCGTAGCGGACCAGCGGGTGGGCGAGCACCTCAAAAAAGCGAGCTCCCACGTACCCGAGCCTACAATGAAGGCATGGAGCAGGAAGTCTGGGCGACCCTGCACCGCCACCTCTCGGCGATCTACGCTGGCGACTGGGCGATCTACGACGAGACCACGAGCGACGACGTGGTGGTCTACGAATGGTTTGTGACCCCGCACCGCCTCGAGGGGAAAAGCTTCCACGCCTTTATGCTCGAGCACGACTGGGCGGGCACCGGCGAGGACTGGCGCTACGACCTCTTGGACCCCCGGCTCGACCTTTTCGGGAACGTGGCGGTGGCAAGCTACACCCTCTTGCTCACCGTCGCGAAGGAAGACGGCATCGAGCACCGCACGGTGAACGAAACTCGAGTGCTCGTCAAGTTTCCCGAGGGCTGGAAGGTGGTCCACGTCCACAAAAGCCCAGGCCGCTAGGGACAAGCCGCCCCGAAAACGGGGCCTAAAATGCCTGGCGGAGGTGGAACGATGAAGTACCGCATCGAGCGGGACTCGCTGGGCGAGCTCAAAGTGCCCGCCGACGCCTACTACGGCGCCCAGACCCAGCGGGCGGTGGAGAACTTCCCCATCAGCGGGCTCCGCTTCCCCCGCACCTTTATCAAGGCGCTCGGAGCGATCAAGCACGCCGCCGCCGAGACCAACCTCGAACTCGGCCTCCTTGATGAGGAACGGGCCCGCGCCATCCTTCAGGCCGCCGAGGAGGTCATCGAGGGCAAACTCGACGACCAATTCGTGGTCGACATCTTCCAAACCGGCTCCGGCACCTCCACCAACATGAACGCCAACGAAGTGATCGCCGGCCGGGCGAACGAGATCCTGACCGGGCGCCGGGGCGGCAAGGAACCGGTCCACCCCAACGACCACGTCAACAAGGGCCAGTCCTCAAACGACACCATCCCCACCGCGATCCACGTTTCGGCGGCGCTTGAGCTTCACGAGGTGCTCCTTCCCGCCCTCCGCGAGCTCAGGGATGCCCTCGCCGAAAAGGCCGAAGAGTGGGACGGCATCGTCAAGATCGGCCGCACCCACCTGATGGACGCGACCCCGATCCGGCTTGGGCAGGAGGCAAGCGGCTGGGCCCGGCAGGTGGAGCTTTCCATCGAGCGGCTGGAGTCGGTGCTCCCAAGGCTCTATGAGCTCGCCCAGGGCGGCACCGCGGTGGGCACCGGCCTCAACACCCACCCCGACTTCGGCAAGCTCGTGGCGGAAAAGCTCTCTAAGCGCTTTGGGCTCCCCTTCCGCGAGGCCGCGAACCACTTCGAGGCCCAGCACTCGAAAGACGCCGCCACCGAGCTTGCCGGCCAGCTTGCCACCGTGGCCACAAGCCTCATGAAGATCGCCAACGACATCCGCTGGTTGAACTCGGGGCCCCGGGCAGGCCTTGCCGAGATCCAGCTCCCCGCGGTTCAGCCCGGCTCCTCGATCATGCCGGGTAAGGTCAACCCGGTGATGAACGAGGCGCTGATGATGGTCTGTGCCCAGGTGATCGGGAACGCCACCGCGGTGCAGGTCGCGAACACCCACGGCAACCTCGACCTGAACGTGATGATGCCGGTGATCGCGAAGAACCTGCTGGAGTCGATCCGCTGGCTCGGCAACGCCACCCGGGTCTTCACCGAAAAGGCCGTCCGCGGCATGAAGGCCAACAAGGAAAAGGCCGAGGGCTACGTCGAGTGGTCGCTTGCGATGGTGACGAGCCTGGTGCCGGTGATCGGCTACGACAAGGCCGCCGAACTCGCGAAACGCGCGATGAAGGAGAATAAGACCATCCGCCAGCTCCTCCTTGAGGAAAAGATCCTCCCGGAGGAGGAGATCAACAAGCTCCTCGATCCCTGGCGGATGACTGAACCCGGTATTCCCTAGCGGCTTTCATGGATTTATGGGCCGGGGCACATTCGGGAGCGCGCCCCGGCCCTTATATTGAGTGCGGGAGGTGAAGGAAGTTATGCCGTATCCGTTCAAACTACCCGAACTGCCCTACGCCTACGACGCCCTCGAGCCCTACATCGATGCCCGCACCATGGAGATCCACCACACCAAGCACCACGGGGGCTACGTCAACAACCTGAACGCCGCGCTCGAAAAGTACGATTACCTTTTCGAGCGCGGCGTTCAGGTTGTTGACGTAGCCCCCGTGG
>JALUED010000159.1:0-2897 GCA_027053145.1 Thermaceae bacterium
CCCTTACCCCCGTCCCCGCCTGGGAGCGGGGGCCCCGCAACCAAGCCCGCCGGTAGCGGACCGACCACCCCCCTACCCCGGCTTCCCGTCACCCTACCCGAGGACGTCGATCCCCTGGAGCGCTTTGTTCAAGCGAACGCGAAGCTTCCTTCCTCGCTGAAACCGGGGACCGTGCTCGTAAAGCGGGTTTCAATGATCGACCAAACGAGAGACAACCCGAACGGTCCCTGGCAAGAAAGCAAAGAGCGCTACCACGCGGTAGTAATCGTGAGCAAGAACGCCTCGGGCACCGCCGCCGGGATCAGCTTCGTCCTCGAACCCGGGCTCGACACCTTTGTGGCCCTGCCTGCAGTGCTTTCCCTCCACTACGTGAACCTTGAAAACGCCGAGGCGCTAAGGAAAGCAGGTTTCAAGGTCGAAGCCGGCCGCGTTGCAGGAGCAAGCCCCACCTCGGGCCTTGAGATCCGCTTCGACCCGAAGTCCGGCCGCGTCGAGCGCCTTCTTTACTACCAGGTAAGCGGGCCCACCGACCGGGTGCTGACGGTGATCGAAACCCTAAGCCAAACCCAGGTCGCGCTCCCAAGCCGGGGGCCCAAGCTGCCCGCAATCCTTCGCTTTACCGAGGAGGAGTTCGGGGAGACGATGCGGGCCAAGCTGGTGTTCGAGCCCCTCGCCCCCGGCGTCTACCGAGGCGAGGGCGAGTGGGACCTTTGGGGCATGCTGGGCGCAGGCGAAAGCTTCCTCGTCGCCGATAACCTCTCCCCCTTCTCGGCAAGCCCCGAGCTTAAAGGGCGGATTCTTGCCCTGAACGATCCTCCCTTCGTCCTCGAGGCCGCCCCCGAGGCGAACGGATTCGCCCTCGTGGCCCGCTACCGCGGACAACCGGTCGTCACCCTTCACTACGGTAAAAACGGCCTGCTCAAGGCCCTGGAAGGGCGGATGAGCGAACCTTACCGCCTTAAAGCCCGCTAAGGAGGTCATGCAATGAAACGCCCGCTTGCAAGCCTTTTTGCCCTGTTGCTTCTTGCCTTCGCCCAATTCGGTCCCATGCCCCCCGGCGCTCCCGGCCAAGGGATGCCAACCCCCGTACCCCCCGGAGGCATGGGAGCTCCCAGGCCGCAAGGGCAAGGCGCAGGGCTCCCTTTGCCCCGGCTCCCCCAGTCGTACCCGCTCCCCAAATGGATCCGCCCCGGCCTTGCGATGATCTATCGGGACATCGGGGGAATGATCACAAAGGCCCTCCTGGTCACTGAGGTCACCGCCACCGACGCTTACGGCCTCGACATTACCCTGATGCACTTCCCGGATGGGAGCACAATCCTCCAGCAACAGGTCGTGCCCCTCATCCAAAACGGCGCGGGGTACTTTTACGTGAACCCCCAGGCCGCCGCCGCGTACCTGAAGACCGCTCCCCAGGCCGCGCAGGCCGGGGTGAAGATCACCGGAGGCCCTGGGATCCTCGCGGTGGAGGAGCAGGCCCAAGGAGGCAAGTCGGGCTTTGCCCTCCGCTTCGACCCAAACTCGGGCCTAGTCCAGCAAATAACCGCCATGATCAAGACCCCGAAGGGCTCCACCGCCGCCGATCTCCGCTACCAGGGCTACGACTATAGCCCCCTGCCCGCCTTGCCCGGTTTTCCCCCAGCGGCAAGGGAAGCCCACACCTACCGGATCTCCACCGCCGTTGCCGGTTTTGGGGGGAGCCCGGGGATGAGGGTCCCGTTTGGCGAGATGCGCGTGACCCCAATGGGCGTCTCCGGACGCATCGCCCGCTACCAGGTGGTCGTCACCGCCCAGGGCTTTCCCATGCAACGCGTCGGCTTTGGGGTTCCCGCCGGCGGCCCCCACTACCTGCATCCCAACCTCCTCGCCCAAGGCACGATCTACCGCATCGGGAAGCTCTCGCTGGTCTCCCAAACCGCCGGCGCCGGCCCCCACGGGGGCGTTCTCGTCCAGACGTTGCTTGGCCAAGTTCCTTTGAGCGTGCAAGAGTTCCGCCCCCAAAGCGGGCTCTTGCTCTACACCGAGGAGTCCTACGGAACTCTGGGCAAGCTGATTGGGGAGCTCGCGCAATGAAACGCGCCCTCATTTCCCTCCTGTTCCTTGTACCTGCCCTCGCCGTCAAGCCCGAGTTCCCCCTTCGGGGTCTCGCGGTGGGGGCGGTGGCGGTGGCTTCCGACCCTGCGGGCCAAGTCCAGCGGTGGCTCACCTTAATCCACGCCGAAAACCCCGAATCCCACTGGGAATGGGTGGTGGTCCTCGGGCAAAAAGACGGCGAAAACCCCGCTGTGCCCGCCGGTGCCCGGATCGAGGCCGTCGTCACCAAGTTCCGCGTCCTGCGGCCGGGCCACCCCGAGCCCTACCCCGGCCCCCCGCGGGTGCGCCTGGTGCAGGCACGGATCGAGGGAAAAGGCGAACTTCCCCAAAGCCTTGGCGAGGCCGCGGTCGTCCGACCGTGTCCGAACCTCCCCGAGCTGCCCCCACCGCTCGATCGCATCCGCCTTGCCTGCGAGGGCAAACGCCCTCCCCTAGGCCGAAGCGGGGAAGCCCTCGCCTACGCCCTTACGGATCCCTTCTTTGGCCGAAAGGACCCTCTATTCGGCGAAGCCTTCATTCTCGCCTGGATGCAAGACGGCTACGCCCTCGTCACCGCGGTGGGGAGCGACATGGCGCTCTTTTTTGCGCTGCCTAAGGACCGGCTTCCACCCCTAAGCCGGGCGGTAGCGCTTGCCTCGGCCCCGCGGCTTGACCTCCCCTTGCCTCAGGCAGCGAAAACGGACGCGACCTTCCGCCTTAGCTACCCCAACCGGCTTTACATCAAGGCCCACGACTACCGCTTATCCGTCACCTTCGAGGGGCTTGAGGGAAGGCTCGCCCGCTACCGAGTCAAACGCTACGAC
>JALUED010000159.1:2907-7104 GCA_027053145.1 Thermaceae bacterium
TGCTTGGCGAAGAACAATCGAGCGCCGTCCTCTACGGCGCCGGGGCTTTTGGCCCCCACTACCTAAACCCCAGCTTCTCCGAAGGGTTTGCCTGGGCCTTCCAGGAGATGACCTGGGTCCGCCTTCCCGGCTCCTTTACCTTTGGCTATTTCGATCGGCCCTACTTAGAAGCCCAATACCGGCGCGACGGCACGCTGGACCGCCTCGTGCTCACCGGGAACGCCGAGCGGCCCGCCCTCGAGCTTCGCCGCTGGCCCTAAGCCTTGGCCACCCCGGCCATGAGCAAACCGAGCGTTTCCTCGGTAGCCTCTTCGGGCCGCACCTCGCCGACGATCTTGCCTTCGAACATCACCAGGATGCGGTCTGAGAGGCTCATCACCTCGTTTAGGTCGGCGGAGACGAGGAGGACCGCCATGCCCTGGTCGCGGGCCTCGACAATCCGCTTATGGATGAACTCGATCGCTCCGATGTCCACCCCGCGGGTGGGCTGGGCAGCGACGAGGATCCGGGGCCCGCGGTGGAGCTCGCGGCCGACGATAATCTTCTGCGCGTTGCCGCCGGAGTAGTGACGGGCGGAGAGGTGGATGCTGCGGGGGCGGACGTCGTAGGTCTCGACCACCTCCCGGGCGTAGCGGTCAATCTCCGGGTCGCGGAAAAAGCCTAGGCGGTCCACAAAAGGAGGCTTGTAGTGGTCGCCGAGGATGACGTTGTCGCGGGTGGGGAAATCGAGGACCAGTCCGCGGGCATTCCGGTCCTCGGGGATGTGGGAAACCCGATGCTCGCGCACTTTTCGAGCGTCGGGTATGGCCACGACCTCGCCCTCGTAGCGCACCGTGCCCCGGTAGGGCCTAAGCCCGGTGATCGCTTCCACCAGCTCGGTTTGGCCGTTGCCCTCCACCCCGGCGATCCCCACGATCTCGCCGGCGCGGACCTTGAAGGAAACCCCCGCCACCCGAGGCTTCTTGCCCGCTTCCTCGACCCAAAGGTCCTCCACCTCAAGGAGCACCTCCCCAGGGTTTGCCGGCCGCTTTTCCACGGTGAGGATCACCTCGCGTCCGACCATCATCCGGGCGAGCTCCTCGATCGAGGTCTTCGCGGTCTCCACCGTCCCCACCACCCGGCCGTCCCGAATCACGGTGACCCGGTCGGAAACCTCCATGACCTCGGCGAGCTTGTGGCTGATGAAGATTACCGCATGACCTTGGGCAACGAACCTGCGCAAAAAACGGAAAAGCTCCGAGGCTTCCTGGGGCGTGAGCACCGCGGTGGGCTCGTCGAGGATCAGGATGCGGGCCTTGCGGTAGAGGGTCTTCAGGATCTCCACCCGCTGCTGAAGCCCCACCGGGAGATCCTCAATCCGGGCGTCGAGGTCGAGCTCAAAGCCGATCTCCTTCAAAAGCGCGGCCACCTCGCGCCGGGCGGCCTCAAGGTCCAGCGCAAGGCCCCGCCTCGGCTCGTCACCCAGAACGATGTTCTCCAGCACGGTGAAGACCTCAACGAGCATGAAGTGCTGGTGCACCATGCCGATCCCGAGGCGGATCGCGTCGGCCGGTGAGTGGATCTCGGCCTTCTTCCCGTCCACGTAGATCTCGCCCGCGTCGGGCCGCACCATGCCGTAAACGATCTTCATCAATGTGCTCTTCCCGGCCCCGTTTTCCCCCACCACCGCGTGCACCTCGCCCCAGCGCACGTCGAAGCTAATGCAGTCGTTGGCGAGGACCAAGGGGTAGCGCTTGGTGATGCACTTGAGTTCGAGCGCGACCTCGGCCACGGCCCAAGTATAAGGCCGGGGCGACTGCCCCGGCCCCGGTTTCGACGTAGGGTTAGCGCTCGGCAGGCACCTTGATCGCGCCCTTGACGATCTTCTGCTTCAGGACCTCGAGCTTCGCCACCACGGCGCTCGGGATCAGGGCCTTGTTGTACTCGTCCAGCGCGTAGCCCACGCCGTTGTTCTTCAGGCTGAACTCGTGGACGCCGCCGGTGAAGGTGCCCATGACTACCGACTTGATCACGTTGTAGGTGGCCACGTCCACCCGCTTCATCATCGAGGTCAGGCCGTGGTTCAGGGTCTCGGGGTTGTTGTCGGTGTCACCAAGGTAGTTCTGGTTGGCGTCCACGCCGATGAAGAAGACCGGCCGGGTCTCGCCTTTGCAGGCCTTCTCGTAAGCCGGGTACTTGGGCACGTCCTTGAAGGGATCGCGGATGAACTTAACGCCCGCGGGAAGCTCGTTCGCCTTCAGGCACTTCTTCTGCTTGACGAAGTCAATGAGCCCAAGGCCCGAGGCACCGGAGGCGTGGTAGATGATGTCCGCCCCCTGAGACGCCTGGGCGGCGGCGATCTCCTTGGCCTTACCCGGGTCGTTCCACGCTTGCGGGGTGTTGCCCACGTAGTTGACGAGGATTTTGCACTTGATGCCGTCCTCCTGGCAGGCGTATTCGACGCCCGCGCGGTAGCCGGCCTCGAACTTGTGGATGAGCGGGATATCCATCCCGCCGATGAAGCCCACCACGCCGGTCTGGGTGAGCTTGCCGGCGATGTAGCCGACGAGGAAGCTCCCCTCCTGCTCGCGGAAGATCAAGCTCGCGACGTTGTCCTTTTCCGGGCTCACCGAGTCGATCACCGCGAACTTCACGTCCTTGAACTCCTTGGCCGCCGCGGTGATCGCGGGCTCGTTGGCGAAGCCCACGCCGATCACCAGGTCAAAGCCCTCCTCGGCAAAGGCCCGGATGCCCTGCCCGACCTGGCTGGGGTCGTTGGGCTCAAAGTCGTAGAGTTCGATGCCGAAGTCCTTCTTGGCCCGCAACGCCCCTTCCCAGGCCATCTGGTTGAAGCTTCGGTCGTTCTTGCCGCCGGCGTCGAAGGCGATGCCCACCCGCACTTGGGCAAACGCCAACCCGGCGAAGAGCAGCACCATCGCCCCTAGGCCGATCCAACGCTTCATAAGAACCTCTCCTCCTTTCCGCAACACGAGGCGTTTACGCCCGTGTGCATTATAGCCGCTATAGTGAAGCCGATGCGGCGACTCCTGGTGGCAAGCCTCATCCTTCTTTTCGGCGCCGCCGCCCTCCTCGTCCCCCACAAAGGAGGGCTTCGGGTCAACCTTTCCGGCACCGTTCTCAAAAACCCCAAGCCCGCACCCGACTTCACCCTCTACACCGCCGGGGGGCGCCCCCTTTCCATGCACGAGCTCCGCGGCCAGGTGGTGCTCCTCTTCTTTGGCTACACCCATTGCCCCGACATCTGCCCCATGACGATGTACCGCCTGGGCGAGATCTATCGGGCGCTAGGCCGCCCAAAGGACCTCAAGGTGCTGATGATCACCGTGGATCCTGAGCGCGACGACCCCGATACCACCGACCGCTACGCCAAGCTCTTCGACAAAAGCTTCATCGGCCTGTCGGGCTCCCCGGAAGCCATCGCCGAGGTGGCCGCGAAGTATTACGTCTACAGCAAACGTGACGCGCGGGGTTTCATCGACCACACCGCCACCGTCACCCTGGTGGACTCCAAAGGGATGATCCGCATCTACTACGGGCAAAAGGACCTTGACAACACCGAGCGCGTGGTAGAAGACCTGAGCTTCATCCTGGCCAACGGAGGCACCTTTTGAGGCGGATCGGACTTTTTCTCCTTCTCGGTTTGGCCCTTGCCCACACCGCCGACCTCGAGGTCGACCACATCCGGATCCTCACCGGGCCGGAGGGGACGTTCCTCGAGCTTCAGGTGAGCTACCCCTTAAACGACACCCTCTGGCTCAGGGTGGTCCGCACCGACCGCTCGAAGGGCGTTTTCGAAATGCGCCAAAACGGGCGCTGGAAAAAGGTCTCCGCCCTACCCATCCCGCACGGCGTAAGCAACTTCGGGCTCAAGACGCCCTACCGCATCCGGCTGGTAGGCGGCGAATACAAGCCAGGCGAGGAGGTGCCGGTGACCCTGCTCTTCCCCGCCGGAGCCCTCATCACCCTCCCGGCCAAGGTCGAGGCGATCCACGCCCCCCTCGGTCCGCTCGCTCTGGGCCTTGGCGCCCTTACGCTTTTTGCCCTCCTCGTTACCCTGGCCATCCAAAGGCGGCGAGGAGCTCGGCGACCTGCCCGTGCTCGATGAGGAAGGCGTCGTGCCCGTGGGGGCTATGGATCTCGGCGTACTCGGCGCCGGCGAGCTCGGCGAGCCTCTTCACCTCGGCCGCGGGGTAAAGC
>JALUED010000160.1:0-1418 GCA_027053145.1 Thermaceae bacterium
CGAACTCCTCCATGAAGGGCTCGAAGAAGACCCGCACCGCCTCCGGCCAGGGGCGCTTCCCCTCCTCGACCTGGTCGAGCTCCTCCTCCATCTGGGCGGTGAAGTCGTAGGCGAGGACGCGGGGAAAGTGTTCCTTCAAAAACCCCACCACCTCGCGCCCGAGCGGGGTGGGCTTGAGCGCCCGCCCTTCGCGCTCGACGTAGGCGCGTTTCTCCAGGGTCTCGATGGTGGGCGCATAGGTCGAGGGCCGGCCGATGCCGAGCTCCTCGAGGGTTTTCACCAGGGTGGCGTCGGTGTAGCGGGGCGGGGGCTGGGTGAACTTCTGCTCAAGCGCGAGGTCGAAAAGCCGCGCCGCCTCCCCTTCCCGAAGGGCGGGCAAGGACCGCTCCTCCTCGTCCCGGCCCCAAGCCCGAAGGTAGCCGTCGAAGACAAGCTCGCTCCCGCTCGCCCGGAAGACGAGGCCGGCGGCCTCGAGGCGGGCGGCGGTGTGGCGGTAGCGGGCGGGCTTCATCTGGCTCGCCACGAAGCGGCGCCAGATGAGCTCGTAGAGCTTGGCTTCTTCGTCGGTGAGGTAAGGGCGGACCTTTTCCGGCGTGCGCTCGACGCTGGTCGGGCGGATCGCCTCGTGGGCGTCCTGGGCGCCCTTTTTGGCGCGGTAGGCGGGGGGCTTTTCAGGTAGGTAGGCTTCACCGAAGGTTTGGGCGATGAAGGCCCGCGCCTCCTTCACCGCTTCCGGGGCAACCCGGGTCGAGTCGGTGCGCATGTAGGTGATGAGGCCCACCCGCTCACCGCCGAGGTCCACGCCCTCGTAGAGCCGCTGGGCCACCCGCATCGTCCGCCCCGCGCTCCAGCCGAGCCGGCTGGAGGCCGCCTGCTGCAGGGTGCTGGTGGTGAAGGGGGGCGGGGCTTTTTTTCGGCGTTCTCGGGTTTCGACCGCGGCAACCCGGTAGACCCCCGCTTTCCGGGCCCGGGCTTCGACCGCCCGCGCTTCGGCCTCGGAGGTGAGGAGAAAGACCTCCTTCCCCTCCCGCTTTTCCCGGACCCTCCGGCCGTCCACCTCGTAGAGCTGGGCGGCAAAACGAGCGCGCTCGGTGGCAAACTCGCCGGAGAGCTCCCAGTATTCCTGGGGTTTAAAGGCCTCGATCTCCTCCTCGCGCTCGACCACAAGCCGAAGCGCCACCGACTGCACCCGGCCGGCGGAGAGCGCCCGCTTCCTAAACTTCTCGGAGAGCAGGGGGGAAAGGTTGTAGCCCACCAGCCGGTCGAGGACCCGGCGGGCCTGCTGGGCGTCGACCTTCTTGAGGTCGATCGCCCGGGGACGCCGGATCGCCTCCTTGATCGCCCGGGGGGTGATCTCGTGGAACTCGGCGCGAATCGGCTCGGAGGGGTCGAGCTCCAAGAGGCTCGCGACGTGGAAG
>JALUED010000160.1:1428-1882 GCA_027053145.1 Thermaceae bacterium
CTTTTTGATTTCGTATTCGGGGGCGAAATCGCGATCCACGTCCACCCCGAGCCGGCGCTCGGGGAGGTCCACCACGTGCCCAAGGCTCGCCTTGACCTCGTAGCCTTTCCCCAGAATGCGCTCGAGGGTGCGCGCCTTGGCCGGCGACTCCACTACGATGAGGGTGCGCTCGGGCACGCCCCCCAGTATAGGAAGAACCGCCCAAGTTGCAATTGGTTGTAATCGGTCAACACATCTGAGACTCTACTGGGGACCAACTCCGCTTGCACTCTAGCCAGATACTCCAGGGGAGCCAGGCCACCTGGGGCTCGATGCGTTCGCTCGCGATTGTAGTGGTCCAGGTAGGCATTGAGCTCCCGTTGGAGCTCAGGGATCCTTGACGGCAGGGGCCGGGAGTAGAACTCGTCCCTACTGCTTCGCGAAGCGAACCTTTGATTGCTCCGTTGCATCCGCT
>JALUED010000161.1 GCA_027053145.1 Thermaceae bacterium
CCCCCGGCTTCTCCCCCGCCAAAACCCCCAGGCCGCCGACCTCTACGCCAAGATGCGCTGGGTTTCGGACAAACTCGAGGAAGCCAAAAGGCCCCCGGAGGTCGCCTACCAAAGGCTCTACCGCGGCCAGTGGGGCGAAGCCTACCGCGGCGCCCCAAGGCCCCGCACCTACGCCTGGCGGGAGCTCCTCGCCGCCGAAAACCTTTGCGACCCCCGGAAGTACGCGTGGCTGGAACTGTACCTCGAGGACATGGACGCCGACGGCTTTGCCGAGGCGATCCTGGAAAGCCACACCCTAAACCTCTACCTCCGGCCCGCCGAGGGCGGCGCCCTTTTCGCCTTCGATGTGCGCGCGGCCGGCTATCCCTTACTCGGCGGCCGGAGCCTCGTGCCCCGGCTCGCAAGCACCCCCTCCGAGCTCCGCACCGACTGGAGCGCGGTCCGCTTTGAAGCCACCAAGTACCGCGACCGCGTGCACCTCACCGCAAGCCACCAGGGCTTTTCCCTGAAGGGCACCTACCGGCCGAACCCCAAGGAAGAAGCCGTGCTCATCGAGTGGCGCATCGGCCGCGAAGACGGCGAGGCCTTCGTTGGCTACTTCGGCCTGAACCTGGTGCTCGGCGAAAGGCCCAAGGGCCTCACCCAAGAACCCGACGTAGGGCACCGGCTTGAGCTTTCGGAGCTTTCCCTTGTGCTCGAAAGCCCGCGGCCCTTTGCGATTCGCCCCCACGGGGACGAACTCCTGCTCGTCTTCCCCACCGACCTCCCCGCCGGGCGAAGCCGGCGCCACCGGCTCCTCCTCCGGGTGGATCGGTGAGCCCGCTGGGTTGGCTCCTCGCGCTCGAGGGCGCGCTGGGCTTCGTCGGCGCCTTGGGCATGGCGTACCTTCAAATCTCCCCGGGGCTTGAAACACCCCTTTTCCTGCAAGCGGCCGCGGCCCTCATCCTGCTCGCCGCCCTCTTTGGGCTTGAGGCCTTGCTCGCCCGAAGCTTTCCCGCATCCTACCGGGCGACCCGAGAACTGCTCGCCGCTGCCCTTTTTTCGCTTCCTAAACCTTGGCGCCCGGCGCTTGCCCTGGCCAGCGCCCTCGCCGAGGAAGCCTTCTTCCGCGGGCTTTTGGTCGGCGGCCTGGCACGCCTTTTTCCCCCTCCCCTGGCCGTCCTCTTCGGCGCCCTCGCGTTCGCCCTTTTCCACCCCGTTCCCGACCGACGAGCTTGGGTCTACCCGCTCTTTGCCCTCCTTGCGGGCGTGCTTTTTGGCACGGCCTTCCTGGCCACCGGCTCGCTCGTCCCCAGCACGCTCGCCCACCTCGCCCTAAACGCCTGGGCCCTCCTTGGGCCCGGGGGACCTCCGTCCCCTGGGGACCGGTATCTTGGGAAGCGGAGGCTTGGGAGCATGTTCCAGAAGATCCAGGTACCTGAATGGGGCGAAAAGATCCGCATCGAAAACGGCAAGCTCGTCGTCCCCGACCACCCCATCGTCGCCTTCATCGAGGGTGACGGCACCGGTCCCGACATTTGGAACGCCGCCCAACCCGTCTTCGACGCGGCGGTGGAAAAGGCCTACGACGGCCGTCGCAAGATCGCCTGGATGGAGGTCTATGCCGGTGAGAAGGCCAACCGCGTCTACGGCGAGGAGGTCTGGCTCCCCGAGGAAACGATCGAGGCCATCCGGGAGTACCTCGTCGCCATCAAGGGCCCCCTCACCACCCCGGTGGGCGGCGGCATTCGCTCGATCAACGTGGCCATCCGCCAGCGCCTCGACCTTTACGCCTGCGTGCGCCCGGTGCGCTACTTTGAAGGGGTCCCGAGCCCGGTCAAGCACCCCGAGCTAGTGGACATGGTGGTCTTCCGGGAAAACACCGAGGACATCTACGCCGGCATCGAGTGGCCGGCAGAGAGCGAAGGGCAGAGGAAGCTCCTCGACTTCCTGAAAGTCGAGTTCCCCGAGGAATACAAAAAGATCCGCTTCCCCGAAACCTCCGGCATCGGCCTCAAGCCCATCAGCGAAGAGGGCACCAAGCGCCTCGTCGAGGCGGCGATCCGCTACGCCATCGCCGAACGCAGAAAGAGCGTGACCCTCGTCCACAAGGGCAACATCATGAAGTTCACCGAGGGCGCTTTCCGGAACTGGGGCTACGAGGTCGCCCGGGAAAAGTTCGGCGCCGAGCCCCTGGACGGCGGCCCCTGGCACGTGATGAAGCACCCCGAGACCGGCGAGGAGATCGTGATCAAGGACGTGATTGCCGACAACTTCCTGCAGCAGATCCTCACCCGTCCCGCCGAGTACGACGTCATCGCCACCCCGAACTTGAACGGCGACTACATCTCCGATGCCCTCGCCGCCCAGGTGGGCGGGATCGGCATTGCTCCCGGGGCCAACATCAACTACCAAACCGGCCACGCGGTCTTCGAAGCCACCCACGGCACCGCCCCAAAGTACGCCGGTCAGGACAAGGTGAACCCGAGCTCGGTCATCCTTTCGGGCGTGATGATGCTGCAGTACATGGGCTGGCGGGAAGCCGCGGACCTAATCGTCCGAGCTATGGAGGCCACCATCAAAGAAGGGCTCGTCACCTACGATTTCCACCGCCTCATGGTGGCGGAGGGCCGCGAGGCCAAGCTCTTGAAAACCAGCGAGTTCGGCCGAGCGCTGATCGAACACATGTAAAGGCCTGAAAAAGCTTAGGCGGGGCGGGTCCTACCCGCCCCTGCCCCTTTTGGAGGTTTGCTAAACTAAAAGCGTTATGCTGAAGGAGTTCAAGGAATTTATCAAACGCGGCAACGTTCTCGATATGGCGATTGGCATCGTGATCGGTGCCGCTTTTGGGGCGGTGGTGAAGTCCTTTGTTAAGAACGTGCTCATGCCCCCGATCGGCTTGCTCCTTGGCGGGACCGACTTTACCAACTTCTTCCTTGTCCTCAAGCCCGGAGCCCAACCCGGCCCCTACCCCACCCTGAAAGCCGCCCAGGATGCCGGGGCCACGGTCCTTGCCTGGGGGCTCTGGATCAACGACGTGGTCAATTTCCTGATCATCGCCTTCGCCGTGTTCCTCGTGGTGAAGGCGATTAACCAAATGAAGCGGAAAGAGGAGGCCAAAGCCGAGCCAGCCCCACCGCCAAAGCCCTCCGAAGAAGTGCTTTTGCTCAGGGAAATCCGGGACGCCCTTAAAAAGAACGGCTGAGAAACCTTCCGCACCCCGACCCGGGCGGGCGAGCCGCTCGGGTCTTTAGTCTCCCGATCGCTCGAGGACAAAATACCCTGGATACAGCCCGCCGACCTCGATGACCCGCCGGTGCACAAGCCGAAACCCGCCCACGCGGCGAAGGATCCGGTCCACCCATCCCCGCTTTAAGACCAAAAGCCCCAGCCTGCCCCCGGGGCGAAGGGCCCGGCGGGCGCTGGCCAAAAAATCGGCATAAAGCCAAAAGAGGTTCTCAAAGCGGCCGAGCCGCTTGCCGTAGGGGGGGTTTGCGATCACGTAGTCCAGGGAGGCTTCGCCAAACGCGTCCCCAGGCCGCCGGGCATCGCCCCAGAGAAAACGGATCCGATCGGCCACCCCAGCCCTCGCCGCGTTGGCCTTGGCCCCCCGAACCGCCTTTGGGTTCTTATCAAGGGCGAAAACCTCAAGGCCTGGGTACACTTGGGCCGCCTCGATCGCAATCGTCCCCGAACCGGTAAAGGCGTCAAGCAACCGACCGCCATCCACCTCAAGCAGGCGAAGCAAGCCGAAAGCCACGCTGGTTTTCAGCGCGGCCGGGGGCGCATAAACCTTGGGGTAGCGCAAGGAAAGCGCCCGATCGGTGAGCTGGTAGCCGAGGAAAAGCGCGTCCTCAAAAAGGTCCACCCGCACCCTAAGGTCGGGCGTCTCAAGGTCCACCGGCGCCCGGTAGCGCTCGACCAACAGAGCCCCATAAGCGCGCTCAAGATCGGGGCTTTGAAAGTCGTGCAGCCCGCGCCGGTGGACCCGAACGGCAAAGCGGATCCCGGGACCAAGCCCGGGCAGATCGAAACCGGAAAGCGCATCCAACGCCGCCTCCAAGGTCGGGGCAGAAAGCCGCGCCTGGCCCAGAAATCGCACCACGTGATGCACCGAGCGTAGCGAAAAAAGGGGCGCCTCCTCTTCCGCCTCGGCCCGCACCAACCCGGGATAGCCGAAGGGCCGGGCTTCGCCGGTAAGCCCCCGCTCGGCGAGCTCAGCCACGGTTACGTCCTCAAGACCCGGGTCCGCGGTCAGGAGAAAGCGCATTTTTTCATTATGCTAGGGGGGAATGAAGCCCTGGAAGCGTCTTTCGCTTGAGGAGCTGGTCACCGAACCCGTGCGCATCGTCAAGGAACGCTTGCTTACCCACGCAGGGGCCGAGATCACCTACATCTACCGGCCGGGGCCGGTGGAAGCCGTCTTCGTCCTGCCGGTGACCCCAAGACGCACCGCTTTCCTCGTGCGCCAATACCGCCACCCCACGGGGAAGTTTCTCCTCGAGGTCCCCGCCGGCAAAGTGGACGAGGGGGAGTCGCCGGAAGAGGCCGCCCGGCGCGAGCTAAAGGAGGAAGTGGGAGCCGAGGTGGACGAGCTCATTGCCCTTCCCCCCTTCCACCCCCAGCCTTCTTTCAACGCCGTCGTTTTCCGCCCCTTTCTCGCGCTTGCCGCCCGAAAGGTGGAGGAACCGCACCCGGAGCGCTCAGAACTGCTCACCCCCTTGGAGATGCCCTTGGTCGAGGTCTACCGGCTCCTGGATGCGGGCAAGATCGAAGACGGCCCCAGCGCCCTCACCCTCTTCTACGCCCGTCCCCGGCTTAGGAACCTGGGCCTGCTTGAGTGAACCCAAGCCAAACGCGGGCAAGCCAAGGGGCTAAAAGCAAAACCGCAACCACGCGGACAAAGTGCATCGCCGCCACCACCGCTCCCTTGCCCCCCTCGCTCTCGGCCACCACGCCCATCACCGAGATCCCTCCAGGGACGAAGCCAAAAAGCGCACTGACCGGGTCCAACCCGCCGCTTTGGACCGCCAAGTAGCTCAGCAACACCCCGACCAGGAAGAACGAAGCCACCCCCAATAGCGCAAGCGGCAAAACCCGAACCACTACCGGCAAAAGCTCTCGCTGGGCGGAAAACCCGATCATCGCCCCTACCAGAAGCTGGATGGAAACCTCGGCCCAAGCGGGAAACTCGGCGCGAGGGCCGCCGGCGAAGTTGTAAAGGGCGCCGCCCACCATCGCCCCGACCACCGCACCTCCCGGCACGCGGAGCTGGTGGGCCAAAAGACCTAGAGCCACCGCAAAGAAAAGGCCAAGCCCAAGCCCCTGCATGGCCCCATGCTAGCCCCCCTTCGAATGACAAAAACCCCTAAAAAGGCTAAAATAGCCCGTGGGAAGGGGGCGCGGTCGCGCCCTCCGAAAGGGAGGGTGAGGAAAGTCCGGGCACCGTAGGGCAGGGTGCCAGGTAACGCCTGGGCGTCGTAAGGCGACGGAAAGTGCCACAGAAAACAGACCGCCGATCCGCCTTCCCGAAAGGGAAGGGTCATGGAGGCAAGGGTGAAACGGTGGGGTAAGAGCCCACCAGCACCTCGGGAAACCGGGGTGGCTCGGTAAACCCCACCCGGTGCAAGGCCGAGTGCGGGGAGGGCTTGCCCGGCCCGATCGCACCCGCGAGAGAAGGCCGCTTGAGGCCACGGGCGACCGTGGTCCCAGATAGATGACCGCGCACGACAGAACCCGGCTTACACCCCTTCCCAACCGGGCCCGCAAAGGCCCGGTTCTTTTAATCCCCCAAACGGGGGTGGGAGACTGGGGTAAGACGGTGGAAAATTTTGGATTGAAGGTGGGGAAATGTGGTACCCTCTCCCGCGAGAGGACCACGGAGGGAGTCCATGCCGTTCGGCGAGTACAGCTACAACCTGGACGAAAAAGGGCGGGTAGTCATCCCGCCGCCTTTTCGGGACTTCGTGGCCGACGGCATGGTGCTCACCCGGGGGCTTGAGGGCGGGCTGTACGTCTTTCCCCTCGGGGTTTGGAATGCCATCGAAAGAGAGCTGGAAAAACTCCCCCTAACCGATGCCGACGCCCGCAGGTTCCTGCGCTTTTTCTATATGGGGGCGCACAGGACCCGCATGGATAAGGGCGGCCGGGTGCTGATCCCGCCAACCCTGCGCCAGTTCGCCGGGCTTGACGGCAACGTCATCGTGGCCGGCGCCCCCAAAAGGCTTGAGATTTGGTCCGAGGATCGCTGGTGGCAGGAGATCCGTCAAGCTATGGCCAATCCGCCGATCCCCGAACGGCTTAAGGACCTTGGCTTATGACCTCTACGCTCACGCACCGCCCCGTACTGCTCAAAGAAGCCCTGGCCGCGCTGGGCGCAGGTCCAGGGAAAACCATCGTGGACGCCACCTTTGGCGGCGGGGGACACACCGAAGCCATTTTGAAAACGGGCGCCCAAGTCATCGCCCTCGACAAGGACCCCGAAGCCGTTGCCCGGGGCCGCGAGCGCTTGGCCCAGAAAGACCGCCTCACCCTACTTGAGGCCGACTTCCGCGACCTGGAACGGGTTTTGAACGAGCTCGGCCTTTGGCAGGTGGACGGCATTCTCGCCGACCTCGGGGTCTCAAGTTACCACCTGGACGACCCCCGCCGGGGTTTCTCCTACCGCCTGGAAGGGCCGCTCGACATGCGGCTTGGCGCACAAGGCCCCACGGCCGAAGAGATCGTAAACACGCTGGACGAGGAGGCGCTTACGGAAATCCTCTGGCGCTACGGGGAAGAACCCGCCGCCCGCCGCATCGCCCGCGCCATCGTTCGGGCCCGTCCCCTTCGCACCACCACCGAACTCGCCGAGGTCGTGCGCCGGGCGGTGGGCTTTCGCCGAGCGGGGCACCCTGCCCGCAAGACCTTCCAGGCGCTAAGGATCTACGTGAACGACGAACTCGGCGCCCTGCGGGCGCTTCTAAAGGCCAGCGAGCGGCGCCTGGCCCCAGGAGGCCGGCTTGCGGTGATCAGCTTCCACTCGCTGGAAGACCGCGAGGTCAAACGCTTT
>JALUED010000162.1 GCA_027053145.1 Thermaceae bacterium
CGGTTGCCGGTCGCTGGCCCCGGCTTCGCTACCTGGGGCGGTTCCGCGAGCTTTACCTTCTTGCCGAGGCCGAGGGGAACCTCTACGTGGTGGACCAGCACGCCGCCCACGAGCGGGTCATCTTCGAGGAGCTCCTACGCCGCTACCGCACCGAGCCGCCGGTGGAGCTCTCGGAGCCCTTGATCCTGACCCTTTCCCCGGAGGAGGAGGCCGCGGTCGCAGAGCGGCAAGGTGCGCTTCGTTCCGCCGGGCTTGGGCTCGAGCCCTTCGGGGTGGGGCGTTGGCGGGTGCGGCGGGTGCCGGCGGTGCTCGCGCTTGCACCCGAGACGCTTGCGGACGCGGTCCGGGGGCTTTTGCGCGGGGAGGATCTTGAGGCTGCCCTTCGTCGGGTTTTGGGGCGGCTTGCCTGCCTGCCCGCGATCAAGGCCGGGCATCCGCTTGCCGAAGCGGGGGCGCAGGCCCTGCTCGACGCCCTTGCCGCTTGCCAGGTTCCTTGGGTCTGTCCCCACGGGCGGCCCACGTTGCTGGTTTTAAGCGAGGCCGAGCTTGCGCGGCGGTTCGGTCGCCGGAGCGTGCGCCAACAGGTAGCGCGGCCTTCCGGCGAGGTCGGGCAGGGTGCAGACCCCGCGGTAGCCAAGGCGGACGAGTTCGCGGGCGAGGAGGCCGGCGTTCGAGGGATCGAGCTCAAAAAGGAGCCCACCCCCCGGCCGGAGGGTTCCTAGCGCTTTTCGGGCCAGGGGACGGGCGACGTCGAGCCCTTCTTTCCCCGCGTAGAGCGCTTCCTCGGGTTCGTAGGCGAGCTCGGGGGGGGCTTCCTTGCGGTAGCGCTCCGGGAGGTAGGGGGGGTTTGCCACCACCAGGTCGAGCGCCCGAAGGCCCGGCGGGAAGCTTCCAGGGATCAGGGCGATCGCAAGCCCGAGCCGCCGTGCGTTTTCCCGGGCAAGGGCGAGGGCTTTGGGGTTGGGGTCGGAGGCGAAGACCTGGGCGTCGGGTCGGGCGTGTTTGAGGGCGAGGGCGATGGCCCCGCTACCCGTGCCCACGTCGAGGACGCGGGGTGCGGGTTTTTTCGAAAGCAGCTCGAGGGCAAGCGCCACGAGCCCCTCGGTCTCGGGACGGGGAAGGAAAACGCCGGGTCGGACCCGAAGGGAAAGACCGAGGAACTCGACCGTGCCGAGGATCAGCCCAAGCGGTTCTCCCGAAAGCCTCCGGGCAAGCCAGGCCTCAATGCGGGGGTAAGCCTCCCTAGGCACCGGCTCCCCAAGGCGCGCGAAAAAGGTCTCGGGAGGCTCGCCCAACGCGGCCTGCGCAAGCGCCCGAGCCTCGGCCTCTGGGGCGGCGATCCCCGCCTCTTTGAGCCGCCGCGTGAGCGCCGAAAGCAGCTCAGCCCTTGTCCTCGGCTGGGGACGCACCGCTTTTCGGGAAGACCACGACGTGGCGCGCCTCGCCCTCCCCTTCGGATTCGGTGTAGACGTCGGGATGGTCCTTTAGGGCGATGTGCACCGCCCGCCGCTCAGCCGGAGGCATAGGGGGCAGGGGCACGGGCTCGCCGGTCTCGGCGACTTGGCTCGCCGCCCGGAGGGCGAGCGCCACCGCCCGGTCGGCCCGCCGCCGGCGGTAGCCGGCGGCGTCCAGCACTGCCCGGTAGCGGTAGCCGAAGTGCCGGATGAGGACGGCGTTGACGAGCTGCTCGAGGGCTTTGAGCGTTTTGCCTTCCTTGCCGATGAGGCGGCCAAGGTCGCCGCCCAGGATCTCGACGTAGATCCGGTCGTCGGCGGTTTTGACCTCTAGGCTATAGGCCGGGTCCAGGTAGAGCAGTAGGCCCACCAGGAACCGCTCCACCACCTCTTCCGCCGTCTCGGGGGTGGGGCT
>JALUED010000163.1 GCA_027053145.1 Thermaceae bacterium
CCACCGGCCCGTGCAGGAACTCGGCGGCGGAAAACCCCTCGGCGAAGAGCCCGGCGGTCTCCTTGAGCTTGAGGGCGGCCTCGAGGGCGCTCGCGTAGGCGAGGCCCCGGGAGAGGACGAAGGCGTGCTCGACCTCGGCGAAGGCCTCAACAAAGCGCGGCCACTCGGCCTGGCTCGCGCTGGCGAGCGCCTCGGGCAGGGGCCAAAGGGCCTCTTTGAGGGCGGCCTCTTCCGACCAGTGGGCCCCGAGCTGGAAAAGCGCCGCGAGCTCGGCGAGGAAGGTCTTGGTGGCGGCGACCGCCTTTTCCTCGCCGGCGTGGAGGGGCAAGATCACCTCGGCGGCCTCGGCGAGGGGGGAGGTGGGGTCGTTGGTGACGGCGAGGGTTAGGGCCCCCCTCTTCCGGGCGGTGCGGGCCGCCTCCACGAGGTCCGGGCTCTTCCCCGACTGGCTGATGAAGACCCCGAGCGCCCCGGCAAGCGAGAGCCCCGCCCGGTAGACGCCGGCAAGGCTTGGGGGAAACGAGCCGGTATAGACCCCGCCGACCAGACCGAATAGGTACTGGGCGTAGGTGGCGGCGTGGTCCGAGCTCCCCCGGGCCACGGTAAAGGCAAAAGTGGGCGGGCGCCGGCGGAGGAAGCGGGCGAGGTCCCGGGCCTCGGGTTCGTTCTCTTTGAAAAGCCGCTCGACGACCGCGGGGGCCTCGAGCGCCTCAACGAGCATCCGCGGGGGGGACGCGCCTTCCCTCAACGTAGACCTCCTCCACGTTTAGATTTTCGTCGAGGACGACGATGTCGGCGCGGTAGCCGGTCCGTAGCTCGCCCCGGTCTTCAAGCCCCAGGTAGCGGGCGGGGAGCTTCGAGAGCCTGCTTGCAGCCTCAGGGAGCGCAAGCCCCCAGGCGACGAGGTTTTTGAGCGCCCGGTCGAGGGTGAGCGTGCTCCCGGCCAGGGTGCCGTCCTCGAGGTAGACCCCCTCGCCCCGCTTTGCCACCCGGTAGCGGCCGAGGGGGTAGGGGCCGTCCGGCATCCCCGCCGCCGCCACCGCGTCGGTGACCACGTAGGCTCCGGGCACGTTCTTGAAAAGGAGCCTTGCGGCCTCGGGGGCAACGTGGAGGCCGTCGGCGATGAGCTCGGCAAAGCGGGCGTAGAGGAGCCCCGCCCCCACCACCCCGGGGGCGCGGTGGTGGAGGCCGGTCATGGCGTTAAAGAAGTGGGTAAAGCCGGCCGCGCCCGCCTCGAGGGCGGCCCGGGTGTCCTCGAAGGTGCCATTGGTGTGGCCGATCTGTGCCCTGACCCCCCGCGCTTTCAAAAGCCGGACGAGCTCGAGCCCCCCCGGGACTTCAGGGGCGAGCGTGACCACCCGCACCCGGGTGAGCTCGAGCAGCGCCTCGACCTCGTCGAACGCGGGCGGCCGGACGTAGGGGGGCTGGGCGCCGAGCTTCTTCGGGCTGATCCAGGGGCCCTCGAGGTGCGCCCCCAGCACCCGGGCCTCTCCCGCTTCGGGACGGGCGCGCACCGCCTCGATGCCGGAAAGGGCCCTTTTTAGGTCCTCAAACGGCGCGGTGACGGTGGTGGCGAGAAGGGCGGTGGTGCCGTGGGAGGCGTGGAAGCGGGCGAGCTGCCGCACCCCCTTTTCCCCCTCCATGGCGTCGGCGCCGGCCCCGCCGTGAACGTGGAGGTCGATGAAGCCGGGGAGCACGTACCGGAGGGGCGCCTCCCCCGGGAAAAACCCCTCGATCCGCTCGCCGAAGACGAGCCTCCCCGAGCGAAGCCCCCAGGGGGTGAGCACCTGGCCCGAAAGCTCCACCTAGATCCCCTCCTCGCTGGGCAGGACCACCTTGCCCGCCA
>JALUED010000164.1 GCA_027053145.1 Thermaceae bacterium
GTTTGGGTAAGGTAGGGCCGTGCGGCTGGACCCGGAACTCGTCGCCAAGGCCGAGGCGGTGCGCGCGCTGCTCGCCGAGGGGCTCGAGGCCCTCGCCCCCCTCGAGGTCGAGACCGCGCCCTTAAAGCAGGCGCTTTTGGACCTCGAGGGGCCCTTTTTGCTGGTGGCCGCGGGCGAGTTCAACTCCGGGAAGTCTTCGCTTTTAAACGCCCTCCTCGGCGCGCCGCTCTTGCGGGAGGGGGTCACCCCCACCACCGACAAGATTCAGCTGATCGCCTACGGCGAGGGTACCGAGGCCCTCGGCGAGGACCTGGTCCTCGTTCGCTTCCCCCACGAACTTTTGAAGACGCTCCGCTTCGTGGACACCCCGGGGACCAACGCGGTGATCCGCCGCCACCAGGCGCTCACCGAGGCCTTCCTCCCCCGGGCCGACCTGATCCTCTTCACCACGAGCGCCGACCGCCCCTACGCCGAGAGCGAGCGTCGGTTCCTCGAGCTCATCCGCTCTTGGGGCAAGAAGGTCGTCCTGGTGGTGAACAAGGCCGACCTCCTGGACGAGGCGGAAAAGGAGGAGGTCCGCGCCTTCGTCCTCGAGAAGGCCCGGGAGACGTTGGGCCTCTTGCCCCCGGTCTTCCTGGTGAGCGCGAAGACGGGGGAAGGGTTGGCCGAGCTCGAGGCCAAGATCCGCGAGGTGCTAAAGCACGAGGCCGCCCGCCTCAAGCTATCGAGCCCCCTCGGGGTGCTCCAGAGGCTCCTCGAGGATGGCCAAGCTCGGCTTTCCGCCGAGCGCGAGCGCCTGCTCGCCGAGGCCGAGCGCTGCCGGACGCTGGACGCCCTGCTAAAGCGCCACCTCCGGCAAACCCAAGAGGAGTTCGCCGGGCGCAAGGCGCGGCTCGCCCAGGTCTTCGCCGAGATCGAGGAGCGGGGCGAGCGCTGGTTCAAAGAGCACGTGCGGCTCGGGCGGATCCTCGACCTTTTGAACGCGAGCCGGGTGCAGAAAAGCTTCGAGTCCGAGGTCATTCGGGACGCCGAGGAGCGGCTCGTGCTCGAGCTCACCGACGCCCTGGCCTGGATCGGCCGGCGCGAGCGGGACCTCTTGGCTTCCGCCCTCGACCTGATCAAGACCGGGCGACCGATCGAACCCGAGGAAGCGGGGGACCTCAAGGCAAGGCTCCAAGAAGCGCTCGCCCGCTTCTCGCCGGAGGCTGAGGCCGCCTTCGTCCAGGGCCGGGTCGAGGCCGCCCTCAAGGCCACCGCCCTGGCCGAGGCAGGGGCGGTGGGGCTCGGGGCGCTGATCGCGCTTTTGCTCCACGGCCTCGCCGCCGACGTCACCGGCCTCACCGCCGGCCTCGCCGCCGCCATCCTCGGCCTCTCGGTCCTCCCCCGCCGGCGGGAGGCTGCCCTTCGGGCGTTCAAGCGGAGGCTCGCGGCGATCCGGGTGGAGCTCGAGGCCGCCCTCGAAAAGGCCCTTACCGAGGAGCTCGAAAAGAGCGCCGAGCGCTTCCGGGCGCTCTACCGCCCCGACTGCGAGCGGGTGAAGGGGGAGCTCGAGGCGCTTGAGGCCAAGGCGGAAAGGCTACGGGCCCTCGAGGACGAAGCGAAGCGCCTGCGGGCGAACCTGGAAGACGGCTAGGCCCAAACTTCCGCCGGGCCCAACGCCGAGGTTCCGCGAAGCTCCGATCGCCGTCCCCTCCCCCGCGCAAAGGGGGCCGCCATCGGGCGGCCCCCTCCACAAGCCACTGGCCCTTCCTAAAACTCCCCGAACATGATCGCCCGCTTGACCTCCTGAATGAGCTGGGTCACCGGGATCTCCCGCGGGCAGGCCTCGGTGCAGTTGTAGGCGG
>JALUED010000165.1 GCA_027053145.1 Thermaceae bacterium
AGCCTCCCCGAGCTCGCCGCCGCCCTGGTCGCCGCCCTCCGCCGCGAGGGGGACATCTTGCTCGGCAACGTGGTGGGCTCGAACGTCTTCAACGTGCTCGGGATTCTGGGGACGGTGGCGACGGTGAAACCGCTCTCCCTCGCCAGGGGGATCGGCCCCGACCTTCTTGGCATGGCCGGCCTCTCCCTCCTCGCCTGGGCCTTCCTCTGGACCGGGATGCGGCTTGGGCGAAGGGAGGCGGCGGCGCTGCTGCTTGGGTACCTGGTCTTCGTGGAGGCGGTTTTTTAAGGGGGGCCACCCGGGCCCCCCCTTTGCGGGCTACTTACGCGAGGGCGGCGTGACCTCCCGCTGGTGCGGGGTAGGGACGTACTGGACGCTGGGCCGGCCCATCTGGGGCTGGGGGTAAAGTTCCATGAGCTCGTAGACCTCTTTGGGCATCTCGGTGTTCACTGGGAGGCCGAGCTCTTTTGCGAAGTCCGCGAAGATCGGGTAGTCGTGGGTCCAGGTGCCCTGGGAGAGGATCTCGGCCACCTCCTCGGCCTTCTCCTTCGGCATCTTGTCGGCGAGGAGCTCTAGGACGAACGCCTTGACCTGGCGCAGGGCCTTCTTCGAGACGTCGGCGTAGATCAGGGTCTGGTCGTCGATGTCCTTGGGCTCCTTTTGCTCGAGAACCTTCACGATCGAGGCCGCCGGGTACTGCCCGAGCTGGGGGTCCACCGGGCCAAGGACGGCGTTTTCGTCCATCACAATCTCGTCCGCGCCGAGGGCGATCAGGGTGCCGCCCGACATGGCATAGTGGGGCACGAAGACCGTTACCTTGGCGGGGTGCTTTTTGAGCGCCCGGGCGATTTGCTCGGCGGCGAGCACGAGGCCCCCGGGGGTGTGGATGATCAGGTCGATGGGCACGTTGTCGTCGGTCATGCGGATGGCGCGGAGGACGTGTTCGGAGTCGTCAATGGTGATAAAGCGGGAAAAGGGGATCCCGAGGAAGCTGATGGCCTCTTGCCGGTGGATCAGGGTGATGACCCTGGAGCCCCGCTTTCGCTCCAGCTCCGCCATCTTCCGGGCGCGGGCGGCGTAGAGCGCCTGCTGCTGCATGTAGGGCGAGAGCATGGAGAAGACGATGAAGAGCCAAAAGAGCAGCGAGATCGGGTCCATTCCCTACCTCCCTTCCCTAAGCTTAACCGGGGCGGCGGCAAAGGCGTACCAGGAGGGCGCCGCGCGGTAGGGGCGGCGCTCGGCGAGGAGCGGGGCCAGCGCCGCGCCCACCAAAAAGCCCCCGATGTGCGCCCACCAGGCCACCCCGGGCACGCCCATGAGGCCGTAGAGGAACTGCAGGAAAAGCCAGTAAGCGGCGTAGACCGCCGCCGGGAGCCAGAAGAAAAAGGGCAGGAAGAACCACACGAAGGTGAGGATCTGGGCGTGGGGCAAAAGCGCGTAGTAGGCTCCGAGCACCCCCGAGATCGCCCCTGAAGCCCCCACCATGGGGACGGGGCTTGCCGGCATCGCCGCCGCCTGAACGAGGGCCGCGCCCACCCCGGCGGCGAGGTAGAGGAAGAGGTAGCGCCCGGGGCCGAGCCGGTCCTCGACCCCAGGGCCGAAGACCCAGAGGAACCAGAGGTTCCCGACGAGGTGGGCGACGCCGCCGTGGAGGAACATGGCGGTGAAGATCCGGGGGAACTCGGCGAGGGGATCGGCTAAGAAGCGTGCGGGCACGAAGCCGTAGGCCTGGACGGTATAGGCCAGGTGGTCCGGCCCCCCGAGCGCTTGCCAGAGGAAGACGAGGACGTTCGCCGCCACCAGGAGCCGGGTGAGGGGGGCCGGACCATGGGGTTCGCTGTCGCCTAGGGGGAACATCGCTCAGGCCTTTTGGGCGAGCGCGGCGATCCGGGCCAAGGTGACGAGCTCAAGGCCAAAGACCAAGACGGTGGGTACCGACGCCCCCCAGAGCACGCCGGTGAGCACGCCGGCAAAGAGAAATCCGCCCGCAAGCTGCGGCGCGAGTGCCACTAGCAAAAGGAGCAGGAAAAGGCCGTAGTAAGCGTAGCGGTAGGGGGCGAGCTCGCGCATCCAGAAGGCGGCGAGGGCGACGCCGGCGAGGTTCTCGAGCAGCGCAAGGGGCGCGCGGGTCGCTTCGGCTACCTGCTCGGGCCGCGCGGTACCTGCCTGAACCTCGGTAAGAAAGCTAAGCAACCCGGTGTAGCCGAAAAGGAGGGGGTTTGCGAGCAGGAGAAAGCCGAAGAGCCCGAGCGCGAAGGCGAGCTCCTCCGGGGTCGCGCCCGTAAAAAGGGCGGCGCCAAAGAAGAGGAAGAGGGCGAGGAGCAAAAACCAAAGCCAAGCCAAGGCCTTCCTCATCGCTTTTCCTCCCCGTACTTAAAGAGGTGGGTGACGGCGTAGAGGTCGGGGGAGAGCGGGTGGGTGTAGGTGATGGTCCCGGCCACCACGTCCCCCGCTTTAAGCGCTTCGCTCTCGGGCTTCAGCGCCAGGGTGACCTGCGCCGTCTGCCCCGCGGGCAGGGTGAGGTTCAGGGGCACCGCGGCGAGCGCGTAAGCCTTTTCCTTGGATTTGGGGCCTGGGGTGAAGACCACGCTTTGGTCCACGAGGAGAAGGGGGAGGTAGCCGGGGTTATGGACCTCTAGGACCACCTGCTTCTTGTCCGGCTTATAGGTCGCCGAGAGCACCACCGGCGAGGGCGGCACCGCGACAAGCGCCGCATGGGAACGCGACGCCTGAATGTAGGCGCCGGCCCCAAGGCCCACCAGGAGGGCGAGCAGCAACGAGATGATTAGGCTTCCAGCAATATTCCTCATACCAACCACCTCATCTTTCATGCGCATTATTGGATTTGAGTGCGCCATTGTCAATACCGACCCCTCGGCGCCGTCCGTGCGCCGGCGCCGAGGGGTGCGCTCGGCCGGGTTTAGTCCTTGAAGAGCCGGTCGAAGGCCTCGCGGGCTCCGGTTTTCTTCTGGATGCGGAAAAGCTCGCCCTTTTGCTCGATTGTGCCTTCGGCGAGCAGGGCGGCGAGGGCGTCCTTGAGCTCCTTTCTGGAGAGCTCCTCCCCGGCCTCGTCAAGGTAGCGCAGGATCTCCCGCTCGGTGGCCAGCCCAGGCGCTCGAGCGCGTGGCGAACCCAGCCTTTTGCGTCCATGCCGCGATTCTACCCGCGGTATCCTGGGGCCGGTGGCCGAGGTTTGCCGGGTGGGGACCTCCGGGTACTTCTACCGCGGGTGGAGGGGGGCCTTCTACCCCGAGGACCTTCCCCCGGGGCGCTTTTTCGACTACTACCAAGAGCGCTTCGACACCGTCGAGGTAAACGCGAGCTTTTACCGCTTCCCCACCCGCGCGGCGGTGCGCCGCTGGTACCGGGAGGCGCGGGAGGGCTTTCTCTACGCGGTCAAGGCGCACCGGGAGATTACCCATCTGAAGAAGTTCGCCGATCCTGTCCGGGTGCGGGACTTCTACGAGGTGGTCTCGGGGCTTGGGGAGAAGCTCGGGCCTGTGCTTTTCCAGCTTCCCCCCTCCTTCCGCTACCGGCCTGAGCACCTCGAGCGGATCCTTGCCGCTTTAGACCCGGGGTTCCCAAACGCGATCGAGTTCCGCCACGCCTCCTGGTGGGACGAGGCGGTCTACGCGGCCCTCCGCGAGGCCGGTGTGGCGTTCGTCTCGGTGAGCGCGCCCGGGCTCCCCGACGCCTTCGTGGACACCGCCTTCGTCTACCTCCGCTTTCACGGAAGGCGCGCCTGGTACAAGGACGACTACCCCGAGGCGGAGCTTCTTCGCTGGGCCGAGGCCGCCCGAGGCCGGCCTGCCTACGCCTACTTCAACAACACCGATCTCGGCCACGCGCCGAAGAACGCCCTTACCTTCCGGAGGCTCTTGTGCCGGTCATAAGGGAACACTCGGCGGGCGGCGTGCTCCTTGAGGACGGCAAGGTCCTGCTCATCCGCACGAAAAACCTCAAGGGGGAGGAGGTCTGGACCTTTCCCAAGGGGCTCGTGGAGCCGGGGGAGAGCCCGGAGCGGGCCGCGCTTCGCGAGGTCTTCGAGGAGACCGGCTACGAGGCCGAGATCGTGGCGCCCTTGGGTCAGGTCACCTACTGGTTCGTGCGGGACGGCAAGCGGGTCAAGAAGACGGTGGACTGGTTCCTGATGCGCCCGATCCGCCGGGTGAAGGAGCCCGACTGGGAGGTCGAGGGGGTGGCGTGGGTTCCTCTTGCGGAAGCCGCCAAGCGCCTTCGCTACAAAAGCGATCGGGCGTTGCTCGATCGGGTGCGGGAGGCCCAGGGTGGCTGAGGCGGTCTTCGTCTGGCGCTTTGCCCTCCTGCCGGGGCGCGGGCCTTTGGGGGGCGAGCCGGTGGCCATCAAGGACAACCTCGCGGTGGCCGGCCTGCCCACGACCGCGGGCTCGAGGGTGCTGCGCAAAGCCGCGCCCGCCGCCCGGCACGCTTTGGTCGTTCGCCGCTTGCTTCGTGCCGGGGCCCGGATCGTCGGCCGCACCAACATGACCGAGCTCGCCTATTCCGGCCTCGGCCAGAACCCCCACTACGGCACCCCGGAAAACCCCCGGTTTTCGGGCCGGCTTCCCGGGGGGTCCTCCTCAGGCGCGGCGGCGGCGGTGGCGCTCGGGCGGGTGCGGCTCTCGGTGGGCACCGATACCGGCGGCTCGGTGCGGATCCCCGCCGCCTTCCAGGGGATCTACGGCTTTAAGCCCACGAACGGCCTCGTGCCCACCGAGGGCGTGGTCCCCCTTTCCCCCACCCTCGACGTGGTGGGGCCCCTGGCCGCCGACCTCGAGGGGCTCTGGCGGCTTTTTTCCGCCCTCGTCGGCCGGCCCGGGGAGGCCTTCCCCGAGCCCCCCGGACGTCCGCTCCGCCTGCTTCTTCCGGAGGCGCTCCTTCGGGACCTCGAGCCCGAGGTGGAACAGGCGTTTTCCGCTTTGGTTTCCCGCCTTGAAGGTGCCGGCCACCGCCTCGAGCGGGCGGCGCTTCCGGTCTTTTCCGAGATCCTCGCCCTCTACCGCGCCCACGGCCCCCTCGCCGCCCACGAGGCCTACCGGCTTTGGGGGGAGCTCGCCCGGCGCGAGGGGCGTCGGATGGACCCCCGGGTGGTGGAGCGGATCCTGGAGGCCGAGCGCTTTTCCGAGGCCGACTACCGGGAGGTCCTCGCCGCCCACCGGGCCTGGCCGGCGGCGTTTTGGCGCGAGGTCGCGGGCTACGACGCCCTGCTCGCCCCCACCGTCGCCGTTTTGCCCCCGCCCCGCTCGGTGCTCGCGGACCCCGCCGCCTTCCGGCGGGCGAACGCCCGGGTGCTTCGGAACACGATGTTCTTCAACTTCCTCAAAGGGCCGGTGCTTTCCTTCCCCATCGCCCCTGGGGTAGGGGCGATGCTCGCCTTGCCCCCTGGAGCCGACCGGGCGGCCTTCGCCCTCGCCCGGGCCCTCGGCGCGTAGACTGGATCCGTGCGGAAGACCCCTCGCAAAATCGCGCCTGGGGAAAAGCTCGGGAAAAAGGAGCTCTTGGCCATCGGCGTCGGCGGCATGATCGGCGGCGGCATCTTTTCGGTCCTCGGCCTCACCGTGCAGCTCGCCGGCAACGGCGCCCCCGCTTCCTTCCTTTTGGGAACGCTGGTGGCGCTCCTTGCCGGGTACTTTTTCGTCCGGCTTGCGCTTTACTTCCGCGACGACGGCGGCATTTTCGCCTTTGTCCGGGGCGCGTGGCCGGACCGGCCCGAGATCTCGGCGTGGGCGGGCTGGGGGCTCCTTGCGATGTACGTGGGGACGCTCGCGCTCTACGCCTACACCTTCGCCGCCTACGGCGCGGACCTTTTGGGCGAGCCTGACTTTCGCCCACTTCGGGTCTTCCTCGCCCTGCTCGTGCTTGCCTTTTTCGTGCTTGTGAACCTCGAGGGCGTCCGGGCGAGCGGCACCACCGAGGATTTGATGGTTTACACCAAGCTCGCGGTGCTCGGACTTTTCGGCCTGATCGGGCTCTTCCGTGCCGACTTCTCCCGCTTTGTGCCGGCCTTCGACCACGGCCTCTTGGCGGTCTTTTTAGGGGCGGCGGTGATCTTCGTCGCCTTCGAGGGCTTCGAACTCGTAGCCAACGCGGTGGAGGAGACCCGCGACCCCGAGCGCAACCTGCCCTTTGGCGTCTATGGCTCGATCTTGGTCACCGGGATCGTCTACGTCCTACTTGCCGTCGTTGCCGTGGGGGCGCTCTCCCCTACCGAGATCGAGGCGGCGAGCGACTATGCCCTTGCCAAAGTGGCCGAGCCCATCCTAGGCAAGGCCGGCCGCCTTCTGATTGCGCTTTCGGCCCTGCTCGCCACCGGCTCGGCAATCAACTCGACCCTCTTCGGGGCCAGCCGGATGATGGCCGAGATGGCCGAGGAGGGAACGCTTCCCAAAGCCTTCGCCCGGCGCGACGCCAAGGGGGTGCCCTGGCTAGGCGTGGTGGCGCTGGCGGCGGTGGCCGGGTTCTTCGCCGTACTCGGGACGCTCGCCCTGATTGCCGAGTTTTCGAGCCTGACCTTTCTTTTGGTGGTGCTCCTTGTGGCGGTGGCCGGGTACCGGCTTAGGACGCAGGCGGGGATTGCCACCGGGACCGCCCTTTTCGGCGTGGGAGCGGTGGCGGCAGTCGCCGCGTCGCTGCTTTATTACCTTACCCGAGCGGGCTCGGGGGAGCTCTTTACGCTTGCAGGGATCTACCTTGTTTTAGGCCTCGGGGCCGGTTTCTACGCCGGTAGGGTCCGGGGGTATAGGTAGGTGGGGATGGAGTGTGGTGTCCCTCCCCTTGAGGCCACGAGGAAAGGGAGGATTTGCCCGTTTTTTCACAAAGGCCTCACCGCTCTGGGGTATACCCCCTTTGGAAAGGGAGGTGGCCATTATGGCGAAGGCAGTCGGGCACATCGAGATCGAGGTTGAGGACGAG
>JALUED010000166.1 GCA_027053145.1 Thermaceae bacterium
CCCGGGATCCGCGAGGGCCAAAGGCTTCGCCTTGCGGGCAAGGGCGGCCCCGGCCAGCCCCCCGGCGACCTCTACCTCACCGTGCGCCTCCTTCCCTCGTCCACCTTCCGGCTTGAGGGCTACGACGTCCACACCACCGTGGACGTCCCCGCCCCGATCGCGGTGGTGGGCGGCAAGGTGCGGGTGCCCACCCTCGACGGCCCCGTCGAGGTGACGATCCCGCCCCGCACCCAGGCGGGCAAGAAGCTCCGCCTCCGGGGCAAGGGCTGGCCGAAGCCCGGCGGGGGCCGCGGGGACCAGTACGCCGAGGTGCGCGTGGTGATCCCCGAGCACCCCACGCCTGAGGAGGAACGGCTCTATAAGGAGCTCGCCAAGCGGCTCCGCGAGCGGGGGGTGGTGGCCTGATGCTGGCCTGCGTCGAGCGCTACCCGCTTTCCTTCCTGGTGCGGGAGGGGCTCTCCCCCGCCGCCGCGAAGGCGTATGAGGAGATCGGCTTCGTGGAGCCGGTTTACCTCGAGGACGAGCCATACTACACCCGCGAGGAGGTCGAGCGCATGTTCCGCGCCGAGCGCATCCGCAAGGAGCTCGGCGCCAACCTCATCGGCGCTGCGCTGGTGGTGGAGGTGCTCGGGCGGTTTGGAAGGTAGAAAACCGGGCCAGAGGTGAAAAGCGCGCGGCCGAAGCCCGGCGCCGCCAGCCGCTGGCAGGAGGCCGCTGGCAACCCTCACCAGAGACGCAAAGTTCAATACGCGGGCAAAACGTCCTCCTTGTTCAACGCAGGGTCTAACAAGGGGCGCAGGAGGCCCCATGTTCAAGGCGGGCGACCGCTCGGGGGCAAGCACCCGGGCCGGCCGCCACCTTCGTGAGCGAGGCCTTTTACTCATCAATCCTTCGACGCCTGCTCTCCCTTACCGACCCGGACTCGGCGTTCGGCGGCGATACACGCGCAGAAAGTGGCGGCCCCTTGCGGTCCGGTCGAAGGCGCGCAGCATTCCATGCATGATCCGCTTGCACAGAGGAGGTCACGGAAACCGCCCGCCGGATCCTCCAACCACGGGACGCCATCGCGCGCCACCTCGGGCGCGCGGAGGGAAGCGGCCACCTCGTTTTGGAACATCTCTACGCGCAACCCGCGGTCACGGTAAAGGAGGTCCAAGGCATCCCGAAAACCGGCTTCCAGGCGGCCAACCGGCTGGTGGCTCGGCTCGGCATACTCGGCATCCTCCAGGAAATCACCGGGCACGCCCGCAACCGGCGCTTCCGCTACGCCCCCTACATCGCGCTCTTCCACGACTAGCAGCGGACTCCGCATGGCTTCCACGCGCCACAAAGGGCGGCCGCCATGGCCGCTTTGAGCCGCCGACGCATTTCCCGGGGGGGTTTTCTCATGGCCCCTCCCTATAATCCGGGGCGTGCTCAAGCGCTACCTCCTGCGCGAGGTGAGCCTGCCCTATTTGCTCGGGGTGCTGCTCTTCATTGGGCTGATCACCACCGATTTGCTCTCGTCCCTCTCCGGGGCCCTGCTCGCAAGGGGCACGCCGCTCGCCGACGTCCTTCTCCTCGTCCTCTACCGCCTGCCCTACACCCTGGGGGTGGCGCTTCCTCTGGGCCTTGTCTTCGCGATTTTGGTGGGGCTTGCCCGGCTGATCCGGGACTCCGAGCTCAAAGCCGCCTACGCCGGCGGGGTGGCGCCGCTTTCCTTTCTACCCCCGATCCTTGCCCTCGCCCTTTTGGTGGGGGGGATCGTCTTCTTGAACAGCGCCTGGGTCAAGCCCGAGGCCCAGGCCCGCTTTGAAAAGAAGCTCTACCAGGTCTACTACGGCACCGAGCCCT
>JALUED010000167.1 GCA_027053145.1 Thermaceae bacterium
GCGCCACCCCGATTCCCCCGGCCCCGGCGCCTAGGATCACGAACCGCTGGTCGGCAAGCCTTTCCCCCTTCATCCGCATGGCGGCGAGTAGACCGGCAAGGGCCACGGCCCCGGTACCCTGGATGTCGTCGTTGAAGGAAGGGATCACCTTGCGGTAGCGCTCGAGCACGGTGAAAGCGGCGTCCTTGGCGAGGTCCTCCCATTGCAGGACAACCTTGGGGTAGCGCTCCTTCAGGGCCTCGACGAAGCGGTCCATGAAGCGGAGGTAGGCCTGGCCGCGGAGGCGCTTGTGGCGCACGCCGAGGTAAAGGGGATCGGAAAGAAGGTCGTCGCGGTCGGTGCCGACGTCGAGCTCGACCGGAAGGGTTTTATCGGGGGCCACCCCGCCGGCGGCGGTATAGAGGGAGAGCTTTCCGATCGAGATCGCCATACCCCCAAACCCCTGGTCACCGATCCCAAGAATCGCCGAGGAGTCGGTGGCGACCACCAGGCGGACGTCCTCCAGGGGCACGTTCTCCAGGACCTGCTCCACCCGGCCGATGTTCTCGGTGGAAACGGTGAGCCCGCGGGGGAGCCGATAGATGTGGGAAAAAAGGCGGACCGCCTCGCCCACCGTGGGGGTGTAGATGATCGGCATCATCTCCTCGAGGTGATCCACGAGGAGGGCGTAAAAGAGCACCTCGTTCCGGTCCTGAAGGTCGCGGAGGAAGATGTGCTTTTCCAGGGGCGTCTGAAGGAGCCGGTAGCGGCGGTAGTTCCGCTCTTTCTGCTCCTCGATCGTGGCCACGTGGGGAGGCAAAAGGCCATCGAGCTCAAGCAACGTGCGCTCGTCGGCGGTGAAAGCGGTGCCCTTGTTCAAAAGCGGGATGCGCGTGAGCAAAAACCCGGTGACGTAGACCTCGAGGTAGCGGTTGCCCCGCTCGTCGCGCTTGACGTCGTAGTACTTGCTGACTCGGGCCATGCGCCCATTTTAGGGCGGGGCAAATAGACGCCTGTCCCGGGGACCTAGGCGCAAAATAGGGGCGGGAAAGGAGGAGGCTATGGCACGCATCGGAAGGCCCAAGGTCAGCATCATCGGCGCGGGGAACGTCGGCGCCACCCTCGGCATGCGCATCGCCGAGAGCGCACTCGCCGACGTGGTGATGGTGGACATCGTCGAGGGGATGCCCCAGGGCAAAGCCCTTGACCTCTCTGAGGCCCGGCCCATCGTGGGCAACGACGTCACCATCGTGGGCACCAACGACTACGCCCTGATCGAGGGCTCGGACATCGTGGTGACCACCTCGGGGGTGCCGAGAAAACCCGGGATGAGCCGAGACGACCTCATCGAGATCAACGCCAAGATCGCGAAGGACGTCGCGGAGAAGATCAAGCAGTACGCCCCGGACGCCATCATCATCCAGGTAGCGAACCCCTTGGACGCGATCACCTACGTGATCGCCGAGATCACCCAGGTCCCCAAGCACAAGATCATGGGCATGGCCGGGGTGCTCGACACCGCCCGCTACCGCTATTTCATCGCCGAAAAGCTCGGGGTGAGCGTCAAGGACGTCTTCGGGGTAGTCCTAGGCGGCCACGGCGACAGCATGGTTCCCTTGCCCCGGCTCACCACCGTGGGCGGCGTGCCGCTGCCGGAGCTCTTGCCTGAAGACGAGATCGAAGCCATCGTCGAGCGCACCCGGAAGGGCGGCGCCGAAATCGTGAGCCTCCTGAAGACGGGCTCGGCCTACTACGCCCCTTCGGCCGCCACCTGGGAGATGGTGAAGGCGATCCTCAAGGACGAAAAGCGGATCCTTCCGGTCGCCGCTTACCTAAACGGCGAGTACGGCATCGAGGGGCTCTTCGTCGGCGTGCTGGCGGTGCTCGGCAAGGGCGGCGTCGAAAAGATCTGGGAGGTGCCCTTAAAGCCGGACGAGCTCGACGCCCTGAAAAAGAGCGCCGAACACGTGCGCGAGCTCGTCAAGAAGGTGGATGAACTCGGCATCCTCTAGGCAAAGCCGAGTTTGCCCCGGCCGGACTCACCGGCCGGGGCCTCCTCTTCCCCGTTCGGTGCGGCCGGATACGAACCCAGCACCTTGACGAAGGCGGCCCGGCGAAGGAGCGCAAGGAGCGCCCTTGAAGGAGCTTCCTCCTCCACGTGCCCCTCGAAGTCGAGGTAGAAAACGTAGCTCCAGGGCCGGTCCTTGCGGGGGCGGGACTCGATCTTGGTGAGGTTCACCCCCGCCTCGGCAAACGCCCCAATCGCCTCGTAAAGCCCGCCCGGACGATGCCGAACGGCAAAGACCACGCTGGTCTTATAGGGCCCTTCCTTCCGGGGTTCCTCCTCGCGGGCAAGGACAAAAAAGCGGGTGTAGTTGAAGGCGAAGTCCTCGATGCCGCAGGCAAGGACCTCAAGGCCGTAGCGCTGGGCGGCCCGGCGGCTTGCGATGGCGGCGAGGCCGGGCCGCGGGTTTTCCGCCAGCATCCGGGCCGCCCCCGCGGTGTCCGAAACCGCAACCGGGGTGAGGCGGTGCCGGGCGAGGAAGCCGTCGCATTGGGCGAGGGCCTGAGGGTGGCTCGCCACCTCGCGGACCTCCTCAAGGCGGGTCCCCGGAGGCGCCACCAAGCAGTGGCGCACCCGAAGCACCACCTCCCCAACGACGTGGAGGTCGCTTTGAAGGAGCAGGTCGTAGGTTTGGTTGATGCTGCCCGCCACCGCGTTCTCCACGGGAACGATGCCGCGCTCGACCTCCCCTTTCGCTACCGCCTCGAAAACCTGGTGAAAGGTGGGGAGCCCCACCGGGGTCGCCTTGGGGTCGTACTTAAGCGCGGCCTCCTCGCTGAACGCGCCCTCGGTGCCCTGGTACGCGATCCGCATCCGCTCCACTATACTGAGCCGCGTGCTCAGGCGGGTTCGGGGCGAGGTCACCACGCTCGGCGAGGACGGGGTCGGGCTTTGGGTGGGAAGCTTTGAGCTTTGGCTGCTCGCCCCCGCCACCACCCTCGCCGCGCTCGAGGCCCAAAAACCGGCCACCCTCTTCGTCCACCTGCTTTGGCGGGAGGAAGGGCCTTTGCTCTTTGGCTTTGCCACCGAGGCCGAACGAGAGGCGTTCTCGCAGCTCCTTGCGGTGAACGGCGTCGGCCCCAAGGCCGCCCTCGCCCTCGTCGGCACCCTGGGGCCGGAAGGGCTATACCACGCGGTGGCGGCCGGGGACGCCGCCGCCCTCACCGCCGCCCCCGGGGTAGGCAAAAAGGTGGCCGAGCGCGTGCTATTGGAACTCAAGGGCAAGCTCCCCGCACCTAAGGCCCCTTCCAGCGCCCCGAACGCCCAGGCCTTGAACGAAGCGATCGAGGCCCTTTTGCTGCTCGGCTTTCGCGAAGCAGCGGTGCGCCGGGTGGTGCCCTTGCTCGCCCGCAACCACCCCGAAGCGAGCCCCGAAGAACTGATCCGGCTCGCCCTTAAGGAGCTCCGCTAGATGCAGATCCTCGAGATCCAAGACCCCGCCGAGTGGAACGCCCTGGTCCGCAGTTTCCGCTTCCAAGCAAGCCTCCAATCCTGGGGCTGGGGCGAGGTAAAAAGGCTTTCCGGCTGGCGGCCGCGGCGGCTTTTGGTCGAGGAAGGGGGGAGGCCGCTTTTGGCGGCAAACGTATTGCAAAAGGGCCCCATCGCCTACGCGCCCCGGGGTCCGGCCTTCGACGAGCTAGAGGCCCTTGCGCCCGCGCTTTCGATCCTGATTCGCCGGATCCCGGGAGCCTACCTCAAGATCGAACCGCCGCTCATGCTCCCCGAAGGCAAACCGCCCCCCCAAATCCCCGGCACCCAACCCGCCGAAACGATCCAACCCGAATACTCCCTCGTCCTCTCCCTCGACGACGAGGAAAGCGTGCTCGCGCGGATGAAGCCCAAGACCCGCTACAACATCCGCCTCGCCGCGAGGAAAGGGGTTAAGACCCGCCTCGTACGCCCCACCGACCCCGACGCCGACGAGGCCTTTGAAGCGTTCTTTCGGCTCTTTACCGAGACCAACCAAAGGGCAAAGCTCCGCCAGCACGCGCGGGCCTACTACGAAGCGGTTTTCCGGCAGATGCACCAACCCGGGGGGGACGCCTTCCTCGTGCTCGCCGAGCTCGAGGCCAAACCCCTCGCCGCGGGGCTCTTCGTCGCCTTCGGCGACCGGGTGGACTACCTCTACGGCGGTTCCACCCGAGCCCGCCGAGAGGTCATGGCCCCTTATGCAATGCACTGGGCGGCGATCCGCTACGGGCTTTCGGGCGGCTTCCGCTACTACGACCTTTGGGGCGTGCCCCGGGAGCCCTCGCCCCAAAGCCACGCCTTTGGCATCTACCGCTTCAAGCTGGGCTTTGGCGGCAAGCGGGTGCGGTTTCCGGCCTACGACCTGCCCCTCTCGCCGCTCTATCGTCCGCTCGTTTGGGCCCTTCGACGCTACAAGGACTTCCAAAACTGGCGGGCCCGCGGCACCCGTCGGGACGTGCTCTAACCCCAGGCTTACCCGGCGGGCGTAGGGTGAGGGCGTGGTGCGCGCCGCCCTCTTTTTGCTCCTCGCCCTTTTCGCCGCCGCCTTCTGGCTCACCCGGGCGGCGCCGCCGCCCGCCCCCCCGGCGGTAGGCGAGGGGACGTTTGAAGGGGTCGAGCTCCACCTCTTCCCCAAGGCGGACCCCAAGGCCCGCTGGCGGTTTTACGCCCAACGGGTCCGCTACGACCCGCGAAGCCGGACCGCCCGCGTCGAGGGGCTCTCCGAGGGGGCGCGCTACGTGGGCGAAAAGCTCGACCTTAGGCTCTACGCGAAAGCGATCGAGATCGACCGCTACGACAACCTCAAAACCCCGCGGGCGGTGGTGGAGATCCCCGCGGAGTGCTGGAAGCTCGTGCTGGAGGGGGAGCCCAACGCGCCGGTCCGCATCGACCAAGCCCGGGGGTTTATGGCGCCCCGCTTTCGGCTCACGGGCCCTGGGGTGCGGGTCGAGGGCCAGGGCTTCCGGGCAGATTTCGGTCTGAAGGAAGCGAGCTGGCGCGCGGGGCGCGAGGAGTGGCAGACCGGAGGCGAAGATGCGTGCAAAACGCGGTAAGCTTGGCATCTTGGGATTCCTTTTGGGTCTTGCGCTAGCGGCCGGGGCCGGCCGGATCATCGTCATCGAATACCCCAACGGAACCCGCAAGGGCGACCTCCGCTACGGCCCCTGGATCTACACCGCAAGCGAACCCGGCGGCATTCGGGGGCGCGTGGGGAACCTAGAGATCCTGGCGAGCAAAGCGGTGCTCAAGGCCCCCAAGGGCAAGAGCATGCAGGCCGCCAAGGGCGAGCGCACCGCGGTCTTCGAGGGCGGGGTGGTGGTCCGCCGGGGGCGGGTCGAGGCCCATGGGCCGAAGCTCGTCTACCAAGAGGCAACCGGCGTAGGCAAGCTCTTCGGTCCGGCGACGATGGTGCAGCACCCAGCCAAGGAGGGGGAGGACCCGGTCCAGGTGGAGGCCCGGGGCCACCTCGCCTTCGACGTGGACGACGACACCTCCGAAAGCCGAGGACGGGTTCGGCTTGTGAGCGGCCCGCAGGAGGGCTTTGCCGAGGAAGTGTACTACGAGGAAGCGCGTACGCTCGCGATCTTTCGCACGCCGGAGGGACGGGTGCGCCTCGTACGCCACCGCAAGGAGGGCGGGGACCTTGTGATCGAGGCCGAGGAAGCCCGGATGCGCGTCCGCGAAAAAAAGCTCCTCGCCAAGGGCGCGGTGGTCCTAACCGACGGCGACCTTGTCACCCGGGGCGACGCCCTTTACTACGCTGACGAAAAGGGCCAAGCGATCGTGATCGGCCGCCCCGCCTTGAGCGAGGACCGCAAGAAGGGCCGCAAGCTCTCCGCCGGCACCCTCCTCCACGACGTGAACAAGCACCGGGTGCGGCTTTACGGCAGGCCCTTTAGGCTTCCCGAAGGCGATTTCGAACCCAGGAAGCGGTGATCCGCCGGGCCGCCCTCCTCCTTCTTTGCCTTGGCCTCGCCCAGGTTTACCACCCCACCGCCACCCTGGTTCACGGCAAAAGCGAGGTGGTGGTGGAGAAGACAAGCCCTGACGAGCTGGGCCTTGCCTGGATCGAGGAACGCGAAGACGGCGTGCTCTTTGTCTTCTACGACCCTCCGCCCTACCGGGTGACGGTCCGCTTCGGCGAGGACGCCCGAGCCTACGCCGCGCTGGCCCTCGTGGATCAACCCGACCGAGGGGGCGGCACGGTGGCGCTCGCCGGTGGCGAAGCCCGCTTTCTAGAGGCCGAGGACCGAGTCCTTTACGAGCTCCGGAGCGAGCCCGGTGCGGTCGCGATCGAAAAGGGCAAGCTTAGGGCTGAGGGCCGGCGCCTCGACTACGACAACGAAACCGGGGTCGCCCGCGTGCTCGGGCCGGTTGCCTTTCGGCGCGAAGGCCCAAACCCCCTTAAGGGCAAGGCCCAAACGCTCCTTTATCGGGTGGAGGAAGGGGAGCTTTGGCTTTTGGGCGGGGTCGCCATCGAACAGGGAAAGCGGAACACCCGCGCCGACCGCGCCCTCGTGGACGAAGCGCGGGGCCTTGCTTTTCTCGAGGGCCACCCTATCAAAAGCCAGGCACCGGACGAGGAGATCGTCGGCAGGCGGCTCGTTTACGACCTAGAAAGCGGGGCGCTTTGGGTCCTCGAGGGCGTCGTCGGGAAACTTTCCGGGGATTAAGGCAGCGTTAAGGCCCCCTTCCCCAAGCTAGAGGCGTGCGGAGCCCAGCGCCCCTAAAATGGGTAGGGAAGCCGGTCATGGCGGTTGGACGCCCGCTCGCGCTGCCCCTTTACCTCGAGCGCCCGCGCCTGCTCGAGCGCCTGCCCGAGGCGCCG
>JALUED010000168.1 GCA_027053145.1 Thermaceae bacterium
GGGGAGCGGCTCGCCCTCTACCGGGGGCTCGAGGCCTTTGGCGTGCGCGCCTACCTCCGCCCCTCGGCCTACGCCAGGGACGAGGCGGCCCACTTCGTGATGGGCTTTGAGGACGCCCTCCTCGAGGTCCCCGCCGACCCCCTCGCCGAGGGGCTCGTTTTCGAGGTGGGGAAGAGCTACCCGAGAAGCCGGCTTCTCGATCAACTGGAGCGTCTTGGCTACGCTCGGGACGAGGAGGTTCGGGTTCGGGGCGACGTGCTCGAGGTGGCCGGGGCCTGGCTTGAGTTTTTTGGCCCGGAGCTTGAGCGGATCGAGGTCGGGGGGGAGGAGGTTACGCGCTTCCACCTGAGGCCCACCGCGAAGGCAGGGCCCGCAGAGCGAGTTCCCCTGCTCGCCCTCTTTCCGGGTCCTGTCTTTCTCGACCAGCCCTCCCGCGTGCCCGAGGCGCTTTTGCCCTTGCTCGAGGGGCGGGAGCGGGTCTTCTTCGCCCCGCAACCGGACGCGGAGCTTTTTCGCCCGGCGCTCGAGCCCCTCGCCCCCTACCGCGCCGAGGCCCGCAGGATGCGGGCCGACGTCGAACGCTGGCTTGCCGAAGGGTTTCGGGTGGTCTTTTTCTACAAGCACGAAAAAGGCCGCGACTACCTCCTAAGAACCCACTTCAAGGGCCTCCCCACCCAGGTGGCAGGGGAGGTGCGTCCCTTTTCCGGCGTGCTCCTCGTCCCCGGGGCCTTCGAGGGCGGGTTCGTGGACCAAGAGGGCGGGGTCGTCTACCTCACCGAGGCGCTCCTTTACGGGTTTTCGGGGGCGAGCGCGGTGCGGCGGACCTTCCTCCGGGACGAGGGGGTGAGCGACCTTGAGCTCCTCTCGGTCGGGGACTACCTGATCCACCCCGAGCACGGCATCGGCCGCTACGAGGGCCTCGTCACCCGGGAGGTGCTGGGGGTCCGCCGCGACTACCTCGTGCTCAAGTACCGCGACCAGGGGAGGCTTTACGTCCCGGTCGAGGACCTGCCGCTGCTTCGCCGGCACCCGGCGACCTCGGACGAGCCCCCAGAGCTTTCGAGCCTGGCCAAGAAGGACTGGAAGCGGGTCAAGGAGCGGGCGCGGCGCTCCGCCGAAGAGCTTGCCCAGAGGCTCCTCGTCCTCTACGCCAAGCGGGTGAAGGAAAAGGGCACCGCCTTCCCCCCGCTACCTGAATGGGACCCGCTCATTGAGCAAAACTTCCCCTACGCGCTCACCGAGGACCAGAAAAGGGCGCTCGAGGACGTCTTCCGCGACCTCGAGGCCGAGCGGCCCATGGACCGGCTGATCTCGGGCGACGTGGGGTTTGGCAAGACCGAGGTCGCCCTTCGCGCCGCCCACCGGGTGGTGGGCCACGGCCACCAGGTGGCTTTCCTCGTTCCCACCACCCTGCTTGCCGAACAGCACTACCGCACCTTCAAGGAGCGGTTTCGGAACCTGCCGGTGGAGGTCGCGATGCTCTCGCGATTCACCCCCGAGAAGGAGGCCCGGCGGATCTTGAAGGACCTCGCCGAAGGCCGGGTGGACATCGTGATCGGCACCCACCGGCTGCTCGAGGAGGGGGTCCGGTTTAAAAAGCTTGGGCTTTTGATCGTGGACGAAGAGCACCGCTTTGGGGTTGCCCAAAAGGAGCGGCTTAAAGAGCTCAAAGCCGGGGTGGACGTCCTCATGCTCTCGGCGACCCCCATTCCCCGCACCCTCTACCAGGCGCTGGTGGGGCTTAAGGACATCAGCTCGATCCAGACCCCGCCCCCGGGTAGGAAGCCGATCCGCACGGTGATCGC
>JALUED010000169.1 GCA_027053145.1 Thermaceae bacterium
TGCCGAGGAACACGCAAACGTCTACGCCGCCGTCGGCCTCCACCCCACCGAGGCCGAGCTCCTTTCCCCCGAGGTGGCCGAGGATCTCAAGACGCTTGCAGCCCACCCCCGGGTCCGGGCAATCGGCGAGACCGGCTTCGACTTCTACTGGGACAAGGCAAGCCCCGGCGCCCAGCGGGCGGCGCTCGATCTCCAGGCCGAGCTTGCCCTGGCCCACGGCCACGCCCTCGTCTTCCACGTGCGCAGCAAGGAAGGCCGGGACGACGCCGAACGGGAGCTCATCGGCTGGCTTCGAACAAACCGCCCGTCCCGCTTCGTTCTGCACGCGTTTTCAGGGCACGAAGGGCTTCTTGAGACCGCCCTTGAGCTCGGCGGCTACGTGAGCCTCGCCGGCAACCTCACCCACCGCAAGAAAAAACGCCTCCGCGAGCTCGCGCGCGAGCTTCCCCGGGAGCGGGTGGTGGTCGAGACCGACGCCCCCTACCTGACCCCGGAGCCCAAGCGCGGCCGCGACAACCAACCCGCCTACGTCCTCTACACCCTGGCCGAGCTCGCCGAGCTCTGGGAGCTTCCCTTCCACGAGGCGGAGGCGATCACCGACGCGAACGCGGAAAGGCTTTTCCGATGGAAGCGCTAACCTACACCGCCCTGCTCCACTACCACGAGATCAGCCTGAAGGGGAAAAACCGCGCCCGCTTCGAGCAGATCCTGCTTTCCCGGGTGCAGGAAGCCCTCCATGGCCTAGAGCTTAAGGTGAGCCGGATCCCCGGGCGCCTCCTGGTTCGCGGGGTACCCGAGGCGAAGAGGGAAGCGGCTCGGGAGCGGCTTGAAAAGGTCTTTGGGCTATCGAACTTCGCGTTCGCCCTCGAGGCCGACCCCGACCTCGACCGCCTCGCCGCGCTCGCCCTCCGCCTGATCCCAAACGACGCGAAAACCTTCCGGGTGAGCGCGAAACGGGGCAACAAAAAGCTCCCCTTCACCTCCCTCGAGGCCGAGCGCACGGTGGGGGGACGGATCGCAGCGAAGACCGGGTTGAAGGTGGACCTCAAACAACCGGAGGTCGTAGTTTTCCTCGAGTTCGCCCTCGACCACGCCTGGGTCTACACCGACCGCCTGCGCTACCCCGGCCCCGGGGGCCTGCCGGTGGGGGCGAGCGGCAAGGTGATGACCCTGCTCTCCGGGGGGATCGACTCACCGGTCGCCGCCTGGCGGATCATGAAGCGGGGGGCGAAGAGCGCCTTCGTCCACTTCCACTCCTACCCCCACACCGACTTCGCCTCGGCGGTGAAGGCGAAGCGCGAGGCCGAGGTCCTCGCCGCCTGGCAGGGGGGTGCGAGGCTTTATCTCGTGCCGCTCGCCGGGGTGCAGGCCGAGATCTTCGCAAAGAGCCCGGAAAAGTACCGCACCCTCCTCTACCGCCGCTTCATGCTTCGAATCGCCCACCGCCTCGCCGAGCGCGAGGGAGCGGGGGCGCTCGTCACCGGGGACGCCCTGGGCCAGGTGGCAAGCCAAACCTTGGAAAACCTTTACGCCGTCTCCAAGGCGGTGGACGCCCTTATCCTTAGGCCCCTCGTTGGCATGGACAAGCTCGAGGTCATCGAGGAGGCTAAAAGGATCGGCACCTACGCGATCAGCATCCTGCCTCAGCAGGACTGTTGCTCGTTCTTGGAACCCCGCCGGCCCGCCACCCGGGCAACCCCGGAGGAGCTCGACGAGGCCGAAAGGGACCTTCAGGTCGAGGACCTGGTGGAGGCGGCGCTTAGGAAGGCCGAGCTTTTGAAGCTCCCCTCGCCCTATAAAGG